>JAQUZI010000001.1:0-5914 GCA_028691405.1 Minisyncoccota bacterium | reverse complement strand
TTGAATTGTCAATACAATAAAAAAACTCCCTGTGTTACCACAGAGAGTTTCCTATTCAATTTTATTCGGAATAATTCTCGAAATAGAAAATTATATCTTGATCGCCAGAAATACATTCTTCACCAGTTCAAAAGAATGGCACACCAACACTATCTTGTGGCAACTCACATTTTTGAACAGATGCAAGTAAGGCTTGAACATTTTCCTGACTGTTTAATTCTTTTTGTTCTAAATCAATTTTGCTTAAAATATCATTAGTTTCAATATATTCTCTTACAGAAGCACAATGAGGACAAGTACTAGTAAAGAATAATACTGGTTTAGTTGGCAAATCAGCTTCAAAAGATACGCTAGTAGTACTAGTTGTTGTATCTTCATTAGTATTAATAGGATTGTCTACTTTATTTGTATTTAGCATGAAAACAATAGCTAATATAACTAAAACGCCTAGAATTAATAATATGCTCTTTTTGTTCATAAGTATATTTTTAACTTTTTTTATATATATAAATATATTGTATATAAAAAAATAAAAATAGTCAATAGCTGAAATAAAAAAGCCCAAGCTTAGTAAGCTTGGGCATATATATTGTGGCCCCCATGGGCTCATTGTTGTTTAAAGTACATATATATATTGTATCAAGATATATTTTATTGTCAAGCTGTTTTTTAAAATTTAAAAACACAACCATTAGTTGTGTTTTTAATTCAAAATTGATTTTATCTCTTTCTTCATTGCGGAGCACGTCTAGCTTTATGAAGACCAGGTTTCTTTCTTTCAACTTTACGAGCATCTCTTGAAAGCAAACCTTGTTTTTTAAGAACTGGCCGTGTCTTTTCATCAAATTTAACAAGACAACGACTAATCCCTAAAACAACAGCATCACATTGAGCATTAAATCCACCACCTGAAACTTTAACAGCAATAGCAAATTTATTGAAATTGTCAGTTAATTCTAAAGGTAAAATAAAACGATCTTGTAATTCTTTAACTGGAAAATATTCATTTAATGTTTTACCATTAATAGAAAAACCTTTATCTTTAAGATAAATGCGAACACGAGCAACAGATGATTTGCGACGGCCAACACCTTCAATATATTTACCCTTAAATTCTTTTAAATTTTTTTTGTCAAGATCATGAATAGGGTTTTTAACAGCGTCTCTTTTAATAATTGGTTGTTGAACTTCATCATTAAAATTTACATCTTCTTTAACAGCTTTAACAGTCTTAGGAGAAGATTTTACTGGTTTTGTAGTTTTAGCTTTGGTTGTTTCTTTTTTAGTTTTTTCTTTTGCGACCATAATATATTATTTAACAATTAAATTTTTTAAACGCTTGTCTCTTAATGTGTTTTTAGGCAACATTCCTCTTACCATTTCTCTAAAAGTTTTAACTATATCTTTATCTAATTTGTCTTTTAAAGAAAATTGTTTATTGTTACCAATATACCCTGTTCAACGATAATACATTTTATCTTTTAATTTCTTACCGGTAACTTTTATTTCTTTAAGGTTTAGAACTGTAACAATAGTATTACCAATCTTTCTTGGTTCATAATCAGTTGAAGCTTTTCCTTGCAGTAAAAAAGCAACTTTACTGGCTAAGCGGCCAATTGCTTGTCCGGTAGCATCAATAGTAACTTCTTTACGAGTTTGGTCTTTTTGGAGTTCTTTTATCTTATTCATATTGACTATTTTACTAATTGGATTATTACCAAAGGACTTTTATCTTTTAATCGACGTTCGGCTAATTTAACAATACGGGTAAAACCACCGTTTCTATCCATATAGTTTTTAGCAATTTCATAATAAAGTTTATTTGTTGCTTTCTTGGATAATCTAGCTAAAATATATCTGTAAGCAGTTAGATCTTGTTTTTTAGCTCTGGAGATAAGACGTTCAACGTATCTTTGTGTTGCTTTAGCACGGGCTGGAGTAGTTTTGGTTGATTCAAATAAAATCAAATTATTAGCCATAACTTTAATTAAAGCACGACGTTGATCTCTTTTTCTGTGTAATGTTATTTTTTTATTTAGATGTTTCATAATATAGTATTTTTAACAAATTATTGCAAAGAAAGACCTTGATTGCTCAAAAATTCTTTGATTTCATTAAACGATTTTTCTCCAAGACCTTCAAAGTGTTGAACATTCTCTTCTTTTTGTTTGATTAATTTTCCTAAAGTTTTAATTTTGTTTTCAACTAAGCAATTTATTACTCTTTTAGATAGCGGCAAATCTTCAACTTTTGTATCTACATTGATAGTAATTTCAGATTCAACAGTTAAATCGCTTGTTTTTTCTTTAGTTTTATCTTTACCAGAAAGCTCGTCAGATATTCAAGCAAAATGTTGGGCTAATATATTGCCGGCTTCTTCTAATGCATCTTTTGGAGTAACAGATCCATTGGTTTCAATTTCAATGATTAAACGATTGTAGTCAACACGACCTTTAAGGCGCATGTCTTCAGTATCAACTTTAACACGAGTAACAGGAGAAAAAGCAGAATCAACTAAGATGGTACCAATAGGTGTTTTATCTTGTTTGGCTTCTTCAAGTGTTCTGTAGCCAGTCCCTCTTTCAATTGTAACTTCTATTTCTAATTCTGATTTTTTATTAGTTAAAGTTGCTATTTTTAAATCTTTGTTTTGAATTTCAACATTTGGATTTTTATCAAAGTCAGAAGCAAATATTTCTTTTTCTCCTTTTACAGATAAAACTAATGTTTGAGCTTCTTCATTAAAAAGCTTTACTTCTAACATTTTGATATTCAAAACAATGTCTAAAACAGATTCTAAAACGCCTTCTATCTCACTAAATTCATGAGGAGCACCTTTGATTTTGATTGCCGTTACGGCTGCCCCTTCAATTGAAGAAAGCAAAACTCTTCTTAAAGCATTACCAATGGTAATACCATAATTAGGATGCAATCCTTCAATCTCAAACACACCAATATTTGGATTTGATGCTGTTTTTTGTTTGATTTCAATAGGTAAAGATATCATATTTATATTTAATTAAAAATTTTTTAATTTTAGCGAGAATAGAACTCAACGATAGTATCAAAATCAAAAGGCAAATTAATTTCAGAGATAACAGGCTCTTTTTCTAGAGTGACAGTTAATTTTTCACTATCGATTTTAATATGATTAGGTGATTTTCTCTTTAAAATATCTTCTTTAATATTGTTAAAAGCTTTAATATTTTCTGATTCTTTACGAATGCTAATAGTATCCCCTACTTTAAGAGTAGTTGAAGGGATAGTATGACGTCTATTATTTAAAACAAAATGACCATGATTTATCAATTGGCGTGTGTATTTTTTAGATTTACCAAAGCCAGCATTGAATAAAACATTATCCATTCTCTTTTCTAAAATTTTAGCTAAATTTTCAGGAGTAGATCCAACTAAATTTTTAGCTTTGTTAAAGATATTTTCTAATTGACTTTCATTAATACCATAAAATAGTTTAACTTTTTGTTTTTCAAATAATTGTTTTTGGTAGTTAGACATGGAACGCTTGTATTGTCTTTTTTGTTTTGTTCCACCTGGTGGATAAGGTCTTTTATTTAAAACACAATGCTCAGAATAGCATTTATCTCCTTTTAAAAACAATTTTTGACCGTAAGCACGACATTTTTTACATTTAGCATTTATAATCATATTTTGTATTTCAGTTATTAGTATTAAATTAAACTCGACGAGCCTTTGGAGGTCTAACACCATTATGAGGTATAGGAGTAACATCTAAAACACGATAGATATTTAAACCAACTTGACCACCAATATTAACCAAAGTTCTTAGTGCAGTTTCACGACCACGACCAATACCTTTCATTCTAACTTCAATGTCTAAAGGTAGGTTTTTCTTGATTTTCTCGATTAAAGCCTCGGCAACTTTAGAAGCAGCATAAGGTGTAGATTTTTTTGTGCCTTTAAAGCCAATTGCGCCAGATGAAGTTGTAGCAATAACATTACCTTTTTCATCAGCAGCTTGAATAATAGTATTATTAAAGGAAGAATTTATAAAAATAATACCTTTTTTTGCTTGTTTTAAAAGCTTACTTTCTTTACCTTCTGCTTGTTTTATTGTTGAGTTTATTTTGTCAGCTTCATCAGTACTTGAAACTTTAGAAATAATTCTTATTTTTCCCATATTATCATTATTAATTAATTATTATTTAGGTGAAACCGCTTTAGCGCGACCAGAACCAACTGATCTTCTGACATTGCCTCTAACTGTGCGAGTATTAGTCTTAGTTCGTTGACCACGCACAGGCAAACGTCTAGAATGACGATTTCCCTTATAGGCATTAATGTGAATTAAACGAGTAACATTTTTTCTAATTTCTCTTTTTAATTCATTTTCAACTGTAAAATGCTTTTCAATATAGTCTTGTATTTTTTTTAATTCATCAACAGAAATATCTTTAGTACGAATGTTTTCATCGATTTTCAGATCATTTAATATTTTCTTAGATAAAGATAAGCCAATACCATAAATATAAGGTAGTGAGTATCCTATTTTTTTATCATCCGGTATATTAATACCAAAAATTCTGGCCATAGTAATTCAAATTTATATATAGTTTAATTAAAATCAAGACTAACCTTGACGTTGTTTGTGCTTTTTATTTTTACTACAAATAACTCAAACTCTTCCTTTTCGACGAATAGTTTTGCAATGATTACATATTTTTTTAACTGAAGCTTTGACTTTCATTTTATACAGCTTAATGTTTTATATATATTCTCTCTGTGACAAAAATTATTAAACCAATAGCTGGTTTAATAAAATTTGACACATTGTGAGCAAATAATTAATAACGGTAGACAATTCTACCCTTCTTATCATCATAAGGAGTCATCTCAATTGCAACTTTATCGCCAACAAGAATTTTAATAAAATGCATTCTCATTTTTCCTGATAAGTAAGCAAAAACAACTCTACCATCTTCTAGCTCTACTTTAAACTTAGCTGATGGTAATGATTCTGTTACAATACCATCTAAACGGATGGTACCATTTTCGTTTGTTTTTTGTGTTTCCATGATATGTTTTATATATTACTACAAAAAGTTCAATTAGTCAATACCTAGGCGAATTTTTTTATTATTATCCGGAATTGTTCTAGTCCATATTGGATATAGCTTAATGTTAGCTTTTTCAATTGCTGGGTTGTCTTCTAGTATTTTTTGTGTTTGTTGCACACTTTTACCTTTTATATTCTCAATAATTTCATTAGCCTTTAGTTTCTTTTTAGTTGGATATTGAATATTAACACTAACTAAAACTTGATTTTTATTGCTATCAGGTTTTACATTAATAACATTTTCAATATATTCCCCATAAAATTCCTCATCGCCTTTTAAATCTTTTTGTAATTTATTTTGTATTAAATCGAGATAATCTTTTTTAGAAAAAACTATTGTTTTAATTTCACCATCAATATTTACTGTAAATTTTGTTAAACTGTCGCCAACTTCGGCGCCGTTAAAATCAATTTTGTCAACCTTAATAATAATTGAATCTTGAAATGTTTTTTCTTCAGATTGAATTTGATTCTTTAATTCTGTTTTTAATTTTTCAAACAAGACGTCGCTTGCTTCTTTTTCAGCATTTTTTAAATCAACATTTGAAACAACGGTTGATTCGCCATCTGATCCACCGGTAAATGGGGCTTTGCTTTCACCATAAAATCCAGTGAACCTATCAGTGCCTTTAAACCCTGGAATGGTAAATCTTGTTGCTGCAATGTTATAGGCTTTACCTGTTTCATCAGCTGTAGCATCAGCAACAATTGATGAAGGAACCAACTCCCCATTTTTTAAAGTAGCACCAGGAACAATTACCCTTGAATTAATTCTAAAAATCAAACCATCTGGGCTCTCGAAACGCGTATTTTTAACTA
>JAQUZI010000023.1 GCA_028691405.1 Minisyncoccota bacterium | reverse complement strand
TAATATGAATTACTCTTTTAGCTGATTCGGCTACTTCTGATTCATGGGTTACTAAAATAATAGTCTTACCTTCGTTATTTAAATCTTGTAAAAACCTTAAAACAACTTCGCCTGATTTTGAATCTAAACTACCAGTAGGTTCATCAGCAAAAATAACCTTTGGATCATTAATTAAAGCTCGAGCAATAGCAACGCGTTGCTTTTGACCACCAGACAATTTAGTAGATTTGTAATTAGCTCTTTCATTTAAACCAACTAAATCGATTAATTTTTCAGCTCTTTCTTTTTTTTCACTTTCTTTCATTTCTTCATTGTACACCAAAGGCAATAAAACATTTTCTGAAACTGTTAGCCGTGGAAGCAAATTAAAAGATTGGAAAATAAAACCCATTTTCCTATTTCTGATATAGGCTAATTCATCATCAGTGTATGTATTTAATTCTTTGTCTTCAAAAAAATATTGTCCGTCGGTAATACGCTCTAAACAACCAAGAATTTGAAGTAATGTTGATTTTCCGGATCCTGATGGCCCCATAATAGCAACAAATTCACCTTTTTCAATATTTAAATCTATACCATTTAAAGCCTTAGTATCAACACCATCACTAGAATATATTTTAGTTAAATTTTTAACTGAAATTAATGACATAATATTTTATTTAGAAACAATTTGATCTCCAACTTTTAAACCAGAAATGACTTCTGTATTACCATCACTACCACGCATACCAGTAATAATATTAGTTAAAACTACTTCTTTTCCATTTAAAACCTTAATAAATTTTTTATTATCTTTGCTAATTATGGCTCTATTTGGGACACTTATTACATCTTTCTTTTCAGATGTTAAAACATCAATATTTGCAGTCATGCCTGGCATAATACGATCGTCTTTTTCATTAAATTTAATAATAGAGCTATATCTAGCAACACCATCTGTAATAGTGGCTGATAAATCAATATGAACAACTTTAGCTAGAAATACAGTATCATATGAATAAGCGTCAAGCGTAACTTTGGCAGTATTATTAATTTTTACTTTAGCAATGTCAGATTCAGAAATATTAACTTTAATTTGATAATTATCATCACCAATTAAAGAAATAACTGGTTTATTAGCAGAAACAATATCCCCTATCTCAGGAATAACTTTAGTTATTTTTCCAGAAAAAGGAGCTCTTAATATTGTTTTATTGTAGTTAGCTAAAGCATTATTAACACTTGCTTGACTTTGGGCTACAATTGCTTCTTGAGTTAAAATATCATCTGGAGTATATGGATTTTTTTTAATTTCTAAATTCTGTTTAGCGCTATTATAGGATATAATCAAACTATCAAGCGAGCTTTTGCTTTGTAAGAAAGTATTACGCAGTGTCTCAATACTTGTTTGAGCAGCTAAAGTATTAGTTTTATGAGTTTGGATATTAGTTAGATCAACGCCACTATAAAGCGAACAATTAGGATCAATAATGTTATTTACACTAACTAATAGATTATAGGCTTCATCTAAATATTCTTTAACTTTTAAGGACGTATTGTAAATACCATCTTTGTCTAGACTAGATAAATATGTTAATTGTGATTTTCAATCAGATAGAGATGTTTCAAAATTCTTTCTTAATAATAAAGGTGAATTAATATTAACATTATGACAGGTTTTAAAACTTTGACTGTATTCTGGTGTCTCTGTATTTCATACCCCCATATAATTAAACACATTGTTTAAATCATCAACAATAATTTTTTCAATTGAATTATAGCTACTAGATAATAAGCTATTCATATTTTTATAGCTAATATCTAATTTTTGCTTAGCATCATCGTATTGATTTTGAGCAATCTGTAAATCTTCAGTTCTAGAGCCTTTAATGTAATTATCAAGTTTTATTTGTTGAATCTTCAAAGAAGCTAATGCTTGTTGATATTGGCTATATAAATCATCATTGTCTAAAGAAATTAACAAATCATTTTCTTTAGCTAGATCGCCAGTTTTAACATATATTTTATCAATACGTCCGGAACGATCAAAAGCATAGTCTATATTCTTAGTCGGTTCAACAGTCCCGGTTAAACTAACTTCTTGAATAACAATTCCTTTCTCAACAGTAATAATATCTTCTGGTTTTTTATTAGAATTTTTAATTGAAATAAATACAATAAGCAAAAACATAATACCAAAAGCGACTATGAATTTCTTACTTTTTAACAAATTCCTTAATTTTAAAGGTAATTTTAAGTACATTTTAGTAAAAAATCTTTTCATGTGATTAATTTATTTAACAATTTTTAATTATCAATATATACCGATATTACCAAATATACAATATAAAGTCAAGCAAAAACTAGAGGTATATTATACCTCTAGTTCTATTAATTAATTATTTTATTCCTCTTTTTTGCTTTTAGCTCTTGTTTTTCTTCTAACAACTTTTTTGACAACTTTTTTAACTTTAGTTTTTCTTTCTTTTGTTTTTGGTGTATCATCTCTTTTCACAGCTTTGTAAATACCATAGCCAATAAAGAATATAATACCAAGAAGAATTATACCACAACCAATTAATGCAAGTTGATCGGTAAGTTTAAGATCAAAGAATGTTGCTCCTTTATATCCTTCAACTTGTCCTTTTGGAGTAACGCTAAGATGAATATCTCCTTCGGATATAACCTTATCGTCACGATAAATTTGATAAGCAGCAGGATAACTACCAGCTTGAATATAGGATGGGATACGAGCAGTAATTCATTCAGTACTAAAAGGTTTGACTTTTGGAATTTTTGTTGTTTCTAAGGTATGAATAACTTCGGTACGTTCACTGTTATAAACAGTTAAAACAACTTTTGTTGGTGATGCTTTTACATTACCTTTGTTTTCAATTTGCATTGAGAAGTTAACAATTCCTGGTGGGTTAATAAAACCAATTTTATAGGCTTCTTCAACGTCTTGAATTTTTGTACCACGAATTCTATAATCAATAATCTTCATAGCAACAACATTAATATCAACATCAACGAGAATACCAAATGCAAGTGCTACTTGTCCTCCTTCAGCTTCTTTAAGTGATTTGGTGGTAATACGAATTGTTCCTTTGTAACGACCAAATGCAGCTTGAGCTGGAACATCAACTGAAAAAGTTATAGGTACTTTTATCTCTCCTTTTGGTAACATAAATTTATTACCTTTGTCTATTTTTAATCAACTGTCAGCACCTGGAACACCAAATTCAACTTTGGCTTCTAAATCTTCTTCTGCATTTGAACGAATAATATATATTGTTTGTTCATAATGAGATCCTGGTGCAAGCCCTGGATTACGAATGTATGGTGGTGAAATGCCTAAGTCTGCTGATGCTATTTTAGGAAAGGAATAAATTGCTAATATTCCGAAAATAAATAATAGAATAAAGTTTTTTATTTTCATATTTTTTTATTAATTTTAATTAATTAAATTATCAATTGGCTGATTCACCAGTAAGACCAGTAATGGTGTTTGTACCACTATATGTACCACTCTTTTGAGATGCTGGAACTCTTAATACCCAATATGTTGATGCAGTTGGAGTTAAAGCTCCTGTTTTTGGTTTAGCAACGTTTAACTCTGATTCTGTTGGAGTTACAGATAAAGCTGTACCAGATGCTCATCCTTGAGCAGCGGTAAGATTGTATTTTTGTTGAGCAACAGGGATTGTATTTTCACCTGAGGTCATATCTGTACCAGATAATTGTTGGTCTACACCAACATTACCTCTAGCTTTCATTACAGTTGAGGCTTCATCTGAATCACCGCCTGGTGTTAAAGCACCATAACTAATAGAAGCAGTTGTAACATCATAAGATAAGAACATGTCCATTTCATTACCGGAGCTTGCTTGAGTTAAACTAGACTGAGCTGAATCATCATCGGTAACTTTAACAGTAGCTAATCAGGTATCAGCAGCATATTCAGTCCCATTTACAGTTGGATCGGCATTATAATTTAAAGGAAATGTACAGGTTCAGGTAGCGTCAGAGTCTGTTGTTCCACTACAAGAACCAGCGTCTTGAGTACAAACTGGATTTCAACTAGCACTCAAACTGGTATAACATTTATCGGTATCATACTCACCGGAAGCATCACATCCTGAAGATGTTACACTTGATCTAAAAACATT
This sequence comes from Minisyncoccota bacterium, assembly GCA_028691405.1. Classification (GTDB taxonomy): domain Bacteria; phylum Patescibacteriota; class Minisyncoccia; order UBA6257; family JAKLIH01; genus JAKLIH01. Next base: position 3,513 of record JAQUZI010000023.1, on the reverse strand, counting down.
TAATGCTGCACTTGATATTTCGTCTCCGCTAGCTGAATTTTCACAGCTGTTATTATCAACTACAGTAAATTTAACTTTAAATCCCGATGTTTCGCCTTCGGCAGTAGTTAAAGTTAAATTACCTGATTCGTCAGTATCTAAAACTTGAATTGAGGCAGCGGTAACACTTGGTGCAACATTACTAACAGCTAAAGTTGTATCTGTTCCTTGAGAACCACCACTTGCTTGTAAATTAAAATTATCTTTTACAAAAACATAAGCGCTATAGTTTGCGTCTGGGTAAACTGATGGTAGTGTATATCCACAAGTTGGGTTTGATGCGGCTGCGGTTGAATGACATCATTCACCACCAGTACAAGATGTTCCATTAAAAGCATTTGTTTTACAAACATATAAAGTTATTGTTGCAGATGTATCTGTATCTGCAGATACCGTAGTTCATGTAACTAGCTGACCTGGATTTTTAGCTGAGTCGTCAGCAGCAGATGTAAATGTTGGTGGGTGATTAGTATAAAATGGAGTGCCACTATCACCACTACCTTGACTAACAGTTGAACAACCAACTGAATCACAGGCATAGGCAAACCAAGCATTGGATCACCCATCTCCTGATGCTGTTGTGTATTGACATGTTGATTCTGAACCAGAGGCAACTAAACTACCTGTACATCAGGTATCTGTAGGACCTCCGTCACAAGCAACTCCAGAAACACCAGAAGTTTTACATACTAAAATTTTTCATTGATCGCCATTGGTGTCTGTAGCTGTGCCTTCAAAAGTAATACTACCGCCAACATTAGTAGGAGCTACTGCAGTAGATGCAGTTGACTCGGCAGGACCAGCTGTAAAAGAAGGAACTACATTCTGAATTTGCACAGATGTAGATGCTGAATCTGCTTCTACTTTTGGCTTTTTATTTATATAAAGATTTATAGCAAAAATCAAACAGGCTGTAAGCGAGATTGATATAATAAAAAACTTCTTCATGTTATTTTTTTTATTAAAATATTTTATTTTTTAAATTAGCAACGACTTAAAATATTTTTTTTGATTATATATAAATATATAATAATGAATTTTTTAAAAAAAGTCAATAGTATTTTAAAAAAACATACCGCAAAATTGCGGTATGTTTTTATTGTCAGCATTCTGTGAAATTAATACACTCTTGTGCTGTAGGATACATTCCCATTGGATCCATAATACACTGCCCTGAGAACGAATCACATAAATAAAATTCTTGTTGAGGATAACACGCTGCTTGACAAGCCTCTATACTTTCATAGAAACCGCTTTCATTAACATCACACTGTCATGTTACTTCATTACAATTATAACGAGTTGGTGGCGCTGTAGTTGTTGTAGTAGTAGTAGTTGTTGTGGTTGTAGTAGTAGTTGTTGTTGTCGTTGTTGTTGTGGTTGTGGTACAAACAGATTCACACGCAGATAATGTTTCATAAATACCTCCTTCTCCTAAAGCACACGTACAAGTATCGGTATAACATTTATAAAATTCTCATCAAGGTAATGATTTTGTTTGTCCCATAAAATATATAGTACTTGTAAAACTACCTCCGGGAGCATTGTCTGGTACCTGAATACCAAAGAATAAATCAATGCTTTCATATATTGATTCTATAGATCTTGCCAAATTAATACCAGTTGACACTCCTTCGTTATTTAAAGATGTCATTTCACTGATATTTGTAGGTAGGAATAAACTAAATTTCTGGCTTGAGGCTGAAAATGTTCTACTTGGATCAGTAGTATTCTCTCAATCGTCAGCAGCAACATAAATATCACTTGGTACATTTCCATAATTAAAAACTCTAATAAAAATTTCTTCTGTAAGTTCCTCTCCTAAATAAATGGTTGGATTAATAACAGATGAAGATAAAGCTAAAGGACTAGATGCTGAATAATTTATATTATAATTTAGGCCTGGACCAATAAAACCAATATGATTTAATGTTAATACATCTGGGGATCCATCAGGAGTTGATATACTAACATCTTCGCCTCCACCATCTTGTACGTGTATTGTTGCTTTTCAGTGTTCATTTGCTCAAGGAGACCCAGAATCAGTTGGATCTAGGGAAGGAAATCCCACAAAAGAACAATTAACTTTAGCTGTTTTGTCTTCTGGCCCAGAACAATCAGTAAAAGAACAACTATTATTACCAAGTCCTTGATTTTCTTTTAAAAGATAGCTATTAGGACCAGTGCATGTTTTATCATCAGATCCAGTACGATAAGCACACCCATAAGCAGAAGACAAGGTTTGACATCCTTGTTCATCATAAACATCTGCGGTTATACTATAGGATGGTTCAGGTGATGCATATGCTACATGCGCTACAACAATATCTTCTTGATTATTAAATAAAGTATTACTTAAAACCGGTGGATCATTTACTTGAGAATAACGAATACTTGCACTACTAAAATCATGTGTTCAATTAGCATCACCTGTTGTATTATTACTTGAACTGGTTCTGAAACGAATCCCTAACTCACTGTTATAACTTGTATATGCTCCGGAATAATTCGTTGAAACAAAATCCATGGCTAATATTTGTTGTGGCGAATCCTCTCATGAATCATGATAAACAGAGCCATTGCTAAGATCATCTGAGCCGATAGTATTATATCATCCAGCTGCCAAAGAACTGGTATAATTTTTTAATTGAGGGGAGATTGTGATTCCATATGGTGGATCATTATCATTATCAATATCAAATGCATAATGTATAGCATTTACTGAAGCTCCTGTTGGATAGTTAAAAATATAATGAAATCTAGCATCAAATATATAATCATCTGCAATTGAATCATTGTCGTCATCTAAAGCAAAAAAATTTCTTGGATAATTATTGCCAGCGTCCAATATTCAATCAGGATGTGGATATGGTCAGAAACCTCCAAAACTAGTACTAGCACCATCGTAATCATTTATAAGTGATAATCCCAGTAAATAAAAAGAATCTATTAAAATATAATCCAAAGAGCTGGTAGTAATTTTCACTTTATAATTACTATTGCCATTTAGCCTATAACCTACAGCTGAGCTATAAGAGCGCCTATTTGAAAAGGAATTATCACTAGAAACCCCGCCTCATTCAGCTCCTGAATAATTATAAACACTTAAGTCAAAAGTCCCATAACCATCATCAGAAAGTAATCTATAATTATAAACAAATTTATCAAACACAATACCCGCCCCTTTAACATTCTTAAAAGTAAATTCCACTTCTACATTATTGTCGACTTCATCAGATAATATTTTAAGATAGTTACTATCTACTGGATTAACATTGGTTGTATTAGTTCCAATTAAATCAGAAACATAACCAGAATCAGCAGTCCCTTTAACAATGTTAATATCTGCAATTTGATAAATTGGATCAATAGCAACTTCCAGTCTAGCATAATCCATATATACAGTGCGTCATCCTGTATCTCCGCCATATAGTCTAATTAGTACTTGTTTTGTTCCATCTTTTACAAAATTAG
>JAQUZI010000022.1:5927-7783 GCA_028691405.1 Minisyncoccota bacterium | reverse complement strand
TTTTATTAAACAAATATATCATGATTAACATACACGAATCAACAATAGAAGAGGCATTACTAATTAATAGGCTAATCCCAGAGTTTAGTCCTAATTATATTGAAAATAATATATACAAACTAAGAGATAAAGAAAAATTAGTTTTAGTTGCTAAGTATAATAAAGATCTAGCTGGGTATGCTGTTTGTTATGATCAATATGAAGATGGATCCCTATATATTTGATTGTTAGGAGTTGTGCCTGATTATCGAGAAAAAGGGATTATGAAAGAAATAATGTCATATATTTATACTTGAGCTAAGAATAAAAAATATCTTAGTATAAAAGTAAAGACCCAAAACAAAAGAAAAGAAATGATATATGCTTTAATTAAACAAGGGTTTAATTTTATTCAAGTAGAAGAAAATCCTGATATTAATGAAGCAAAAATACTATTATCTAAATTATTGTAATCTATTGACTTTTGAGTAGATTTTTAGTATAATAAACATACTCTTAGACGCATAAAGTGGTAGTTAATTAATACTATTTTATTGCTGAAATTTAGTTTGTATTTACTAATTGACAAGAGTGTTTTTAATTATTGGAGAGGTGTCTGAGTGGTTGAAGGAGACAGTCTTGAAAACTGTTGTGCTGGAAACGGTACCGCGAGTTCGAATCTCGCCCTCTCCGCCAAAATTAAATAAAATCCCATGATTTCTCTTATCAAATCAATTCTAAAAAGCGTTAAATATGCCTGAGACGGTATTAGATTTTGTTTTGGTGTTGAAAAAAATTTAACCATCATGTCAATTATATCAGTTGTGGCAATCATTGGTGGTTTTTTATTTAAAATTTCTAAAACAGAATGATTAATTTGTTTGATTTTAATTACCGGTGTTTTTTCTTTAGAATTATTTAACACTGCGATTGAAAGATTTTTAGATCTATTTTTTCCTGATAAAAATGAAAAAGTTAAAAACATTAAAGACTTGATGGCTGGTGGTGTTGCGATTATATCTATTGGCGCTGGTATAATTGGTTTTGTCATATTCTTACCAAAAATATTAATGCTATTTTAATATGGAGTTTGATGCAAAAGAAGAAATAAAATCTAAGCTAGATATTGTTGATGTTATATCTGGATATATTCAATTACAAAAAGCTGGTAGTAATTATAAAGCTTGCTGTCCTTTTCATGAAGAAAAAACACCTTCGTTTTTTGTTTCACCTCAAAGACAAATGTGGCATTGTTTTGGTTGTTTAAAATCAGGTGATATATTTACTTTTGTAATGGAAATTGAAAGCGTTGATTTTTTAACTGCTTTAAAAATATTAGCTGACAAAGCTGGTGTTAAACTACCAACATATAGCGGTGAAAAAACATCTAGGAATAAAACAATCTATAATATATTTTCTGATGTTATTGATTTGTATCATAAAAATTTAAAATCTAATAATGAGGTTAAAGAATACTTATACCAAAGAGGGTTAACTGATGAAGTTATTAGTGAATTTAAATTAGGATTTAGTAATGATGATTGAAATGAAGCTTTAAACCATTTAACTAATAAAGGTTATGGGTTAAAAGATTTAGCTGAAACAGGATTGTTTGTTGAAAAAAATAATAGTCAGAATTCATCATTAGTTAAAAATTATTATGATCGGTTTAGAGCTCGTATCATGTTTCCTATTTACAATAATTCTAACGAGCCAATTGCATTTACTGGTAGAATTTTTCAAGGAAAAAATGAATTAAAAACAGTTAAAAATATTGATGAAACAGGGAAGTATGTTAATTCACCTCAAACAGTAGTTTATGAGAAGAAAAAAATACTTTATGGTTTAAACGTTACTAAAAGATATATTGCTAAACA
>JAQUZI010000022.1:0-5827 GCA_028691405.1 Minisyncoccota bacterium | reverse complement strand
GAAGACTTAACAGATAAACCAGATGATATAATTTTAGAAGAAATTTCTCATCTTTTTAAAATATTAAAGCAAGAATATTTTAAAAACAAAATTAAGTTAGTACAAAATGAAATTCAAAATGCTGAATCACAAAATCAGCCTGAAAAAATAAATGAACTTTTAGATAAATTAAATAACATTTGTGATCAACTTAATAAATTACAATAAAAATACATTATGGTGAAACCAAGCAATAAGAAAAAGACAGTTAAAAAGCCGGTTAAAAAAACTGCTAAAAAAACTGTAAAAGCTAAATCAGTGAAAAAACCAGCTAAAAAAACAACCACTAAGAGAAAAACAACTGTCAAAAAAAGATCAGTAAAAAATATCATTAAAGGTAAAACAAAGCCGTCAAAAGTTAAAATAATAGCTCCTTCTAGAAAAACAAAGGCATCAAAATCCAAAACAACATCTTCTAGAAAAACAAAGAAATTAAAACCAGAAGAATTAAAAGAGGTTATAAACATATTAAAAGCTAAAAATGATGTTAGGGGCTTTGTTACTTTCGGTGAAATATTAAATTTAGTACCTCACCCTGAACTAAATGTTAAAAATTTAGATGATATTTTTAATACTTTATTTGGTGACAATGTTACTGTTACTAAGAACCTTGATGTTTTAGAAATAGACAAAGAATTAAGTATTGAAAATTTAGTTAAATCAACATCACTTGAAGAATGACACAACGCGCCTAATAATATTAAAACATATCTTAAAGAAATAGGTAAAATATCTTTAATTGTGCCAGAAGAAGAAAAAGAGTTATATGATAAATTAATGAAAAAAGACCCTTCAGCTCAAAAAAGAATGCTTGAAGCTAATTTAAGATTAGTTGTTAATATTGCTAAAAAATTTGCTGCTCAAACTCGCAATCTTGATCTTTTAGATTTAATTCAAGAAGGGAATATTGGTTTACGTCGTGCGGTTGAAAAATTTGATCCACGTAAAGGCTATCGTTTTTCTACCTATGCCACTTGTTGAATTCGTCAAGGTATATCTCGTGCTATAGCTGATCATTCTCGTACTATTCGTATTCCGGTTCATATTGTTGAAGTTTTAACTCGTTACCGTAAAGCTAACCGTAATCTAATTCAAATTTTAGACAGAGAACCATCACCAGAAGAATTAGCTGCTGAATTAGGTTTAGCCGTTGAAGAAGTAAGATATCTAAAGAAAATCAATCAAGATACATTTTCTTTAGATAAGCCATTTTCTGATGATGAAGAAAATGATAGTTCATATAAAGATATTATTAAAGACGAGAGTACAATATCACCTGAAGACTCTGCTTCTCAAGACCTTATGATTCAACAATTAAATGAAATATTAAAAGATATTTTACCTCGTGAACAAAAAGTATTACGAATGCGTTTTGGCTTAGAAGATGGCATTCCTCATACTTTAGAAGAAGTTGGTGAAGTATTTGGTGTTACTCGTGAACGTATTAGACAAATTGAAATGAAAGCTTTGAAAAAATTAAAGAATCATCCTTTAATTAGTCGTCTTAAAGAATTTTTTGAACATAACAACCTATAATTATGTTATTAAAATATATTTCTGAAAAAGTTTTAGTTAAAATCATATCTTTTTTAACTTTAATATTAGCCTTGTCTCCTGGCATATACCTAAATGCTGTAATTTATCCATATGTAACAGCTAAAACAATTCTTTTCCGTGTTTTTGTAAGCTTAATGCTATTTTTGTATATATGGTTAATATTGAAAAATAAAAAATATTTACCTTCAAAAAACAATTTATTAATTTCTTTCTTTTTGTTTATTGTTGCTTGTTTCTTTTCGGGAATATTTAGCCCTGATCCAGCTCAAAGTTTTTGATCAACACCTGAAAGAATGATGGGTACATTTAATTTAATTCATTTCTTTCTCTTTGTCTTAATTATTTCTAGTGTTATTAAAAGCAAGGAAGCTTGAATAAAATTAATACATTGGTGAAATATTTTAATTGTATCGACTGGAAGTATTGCTTTATATACTTTTGTTACTAGACACATTGCTAACCAAACAAGTATATTTAGTGATCGTTTTTATGGATTTGCTGGAAACCCAATTTTCTTTGCTGCTCTTATATTAATATTTTTCTATCTTAATTTGCATTTGTTTTTTGAAAAACTTCAAAAACAACAAAAAGGATTATGATGACATGTATTAATTGCTATTATTTATATATTATTTATTGCTTTAACTGGCTCTAGAGGTGCTTTTCTTGCTTTAGGTGTTACCGGCCTTATATTTCTAATTAGTTTAGTATTTAATCCCAATAATGAATTAAATTATTTATTGAGAATAAATGTTCAAAAAATTAGTTTAATTGTTTTAATTTCATTATTAACAGTGTTTTCGGTTGTATTTGTTTTTAAAAACAATGATTTTATTAAAAATAACTATATTTTACATCGGCTAACATCCATGAATCTTAAAGATGGTTCTTCTTTTAGTCGTATCATTGTTTCTAAAATTGGTATTGATTGCTTTTTGCAAAAGCCATTTCTTGGTTATGGTTTTGATAATTTCGAAATTTGTTATCAAAATAATTTTGATAATATGATGGTTGAAGTTTTACCTCGTGAAAACAGGTTTGATAAAGCTCATAATATGCCAATTGAAATATTAGCTACAACGGGTATTATTGGATTTGTGTTTTTTGCTTGTATATATGTTTTTGGGTATAAGAATATTCGTGATTTAATGATTGAAAACAAGATTGATTTTTATGCTGGCCTGTCTCTTATCTTAGGTATTGCTGCTTACTTCATTCAAAACATTTTTGTATTTGATGTTTTTGAAGGTTTTATTGGTTTTTGTCTTTTGCTTGCCTATATCATATTCTTATCTAATAGTAAAAAAATTAATTTAGATTTAGAAAAAATACCTTCAAAAATTAAAGATTTTGTTTTAATTTTATCATTGATATTAATTGGATTAAGTATTTATTGATTCAATTTATATATTTTTTATTATGATAATATGGTTAAGCGAATTGATCATTTAGTTAGTAATGATAAAGCTGAAACTGCTTTAAATGATATTAAAAATTTACATCTCATTCGTTCTCCACATAAAGATGCTCTATATTTTGGTTTTTTTGATATCTTTGTTAAAAATCAAAAAAATATGTCTAAAGCTCAATTAGAAGAATATTATGATATTGCTTTTAAGAATCAACAGTTTTCATATAAAAAATATCCTCATCGTACTCATATCTATCTTGTTCAATTAGCTCATATTGCTTCTAAAGCTGTTAACCCTGAAATTAAAATTCAACCAAAAGATGTTAAAAATGCAACTGAAATTGTTAATTTAACTAAAAAATATAATATCAATCAACCTGAATTAGATTTTTTCTATACTCAAATTCTATTTAATTCTGACAATGAAAAAGACTGAGTATTAGGTGAGGAAATAATTAGAAAAGCAATAAAAACATATCCTGAAAGTGCTAAATTTTATTGAGTTTATGGGGTTAATTTAATTGATAATTTACATAGACCAGAAGAAGGTATTAAGAATTTAATTAAAAGTTATGAAAAAGAAATTGTTTTTGAATCAATTGATCAGGTAATGACAACTGTAATTAATTTTAATAAATACAATGAACCAGATTATGCTATTAAAGTTTTACAAATATATATTCCTGGCAATCCAAAGCGTTTTCAATTATTTATGGAATTATCCAGAGCATATATTTTAAAGAATGATTTTGATAATGCTAAGAAAGCATTAGATCAGGCTAAAAAGGTATACGAAGAAGAAAGATTTACAAAATATAGTTCTGAAATTGAGAAAAAATTAAAAGAATTAGAAATAGAATTAAATAATTTAAATTAATAATATGAGTATTAATTTTTATAAAAAATATTATGGATTGTTTTTATTAATCATTGATTTGATTATATTCTATCTAAGCTTATTATTAGTAGTTGCTTTTAGATTTCAAAACAATATTTCTGAACAAATTGTTTTTGATCATTTAATTGCTTTTACACCTTTAATTGCTTTATCAATGTTTTTGTATTTTATTAATAATCTATACGATTATGGTTTTAAATTAAAGGGAAGTGATTTTGTTGCTTTTTTTGGCAGAATCCAATTGTTTATTTTTCTAATTGGTATTGTTTATTTCTATATCATGCCTATTGGATTAACTCCAAAAACAAATTTAATATTGTTTTGAATATTAGCTAGTTTATTAATTTATTTTAATCATACATTTGTTAGTTATAAAAGTCCTTTAGAAAAAATCAATGTTTTGTTTTTGAAAGATACAAAATTGCATTCTGAAATACAAAAAACAGTAAATGATAATGATTTTTTTGGTATAAAGATTTTTATTTATCCTGAAACTAGTGATTTAGAGTATTTAAAAGACTTTATTATTCAAAACAATATTCAAACCGTTGTTTTGGATGATAAAAAAGTATCAAATGATAAACTTTATTCTTTGTTATTTGATAATATTAATTTTCAAACATTTGAAGTTTTTTACGAATCAATTTTTAGAAAAATACCGGTTGAGGTTATAGAACATGATTGATTTCTAGAAAAAATTAATCCGAATAAATATTCTTTAAGTGTTTTTGCAAAAAGACTTTTTGATGTCTTCTTATCATTATTGTTTTTAATCATTACATTTCCTTTATGGATTATTGTAATTCTTTTAATCAAATTAACATCTAAAGGTCCTATATTTTATTTAAGTAAAAGATGTGGTAAGAATAATAAAGATATTGTATTGTATAAATTTAGAACTATGCAAGAAAATGCACGTCAAGATGGTCCAGCTTGGACTTTACCTGGTGACAAGCGTATTACTTTAATTGGTCAATTTTTACGTCGTTTCTATATCGATGAATGGCCTCAATTTATTAATATCTTAAAAGGAGACATATCATTTGTTGGGCCAAGACCAGAAGAAAAAGAATTAGCCAATGTTTTTAAAGAAAATATTAATTTCTATAATATACGTCATTTAGTTACTCCGGGGCTTACTGGTTGAGCTCAAATAAATCAAAAAAATACTCATTCTATTAATGAAGCTCAAGAGAAGTTAAAATATGATTTATTCTATATTAAAAATTATTCAATCTGATTAGATCTGTATATTATCATTAAAACTTTAAAAGTTCCTTTTGTTTAATTTGATTTTTATTTAAAAATTGTATATATTTTAATTAGTTAAAAATCTTTTAAAAAAATATTATGAATTTATCAATTAATGGTTTTGGAAGAATTGGTCGTTGTTTCTTACGTCAAGCAATTACAAATCAAAATTTTAAAATATTAGCTATTAATGATTTAGTTGATATTGATAATTTAATTTATTTATTAAAACATGATACTGTTTATGGTTGATTTAATTATCCAATTCAAAAAACAGATGAGCAAAAACAATTTACTAAATGCAAATCTGTTGGCAAGTTGATTATTAACAATCAAGAAATATATGTTTTTAATGAAAGAGATCCATTGAATTTGCCTTGAAATGAATTAAATATTGATACGGTTATTGAATCAACTGGTGTATTTGAAAAATACATTGATGCTAAAAAACATATTCAAGCTGGTAGTAAAAAAGTGGTTATTACTGCTCCAGGTAAAGGCGAAGAAGGAATTGAAGGGAAAACTGTTTTAAGTGGTATTAATGATAGTGAAATAAATAATTTTGATGTTGTTTCTAATGGTTCTTGTACAACTAATGCCGTTGCTCCCGTTGTTAAAATTTTAGACAATGAGATTGGAATTGAAAAAGCAATTCTTAATACAATTCATGC
>JAQUZI010000021.1 GCA_028691405.1 Minisyncoccota bacterium | reverse complement strand
ATCTCCATTCCGCTTTCCTTGAGCGCCCGGCATATTCCCGCACCCGGCCCCGGATTGTCTATCGTATTAATTCCGCTCACCGCGACTGTTATTTTCATATTAGCCGCCTAAACCAGAAAATATTTTTTAAGATTTTCGACAAAATCCTGAATGTCGACCGTCACCTCATCGTCGGAAGCGTCAAACTCTTCCATTATCGCCGATTTGATCTCATCCTCGGACTTTCCCGTCTTCAAAAGCTCAAGTATCTTTAGGCCCGTAGCGTTCGCCGTGTATGAATGACCCGTCACCGGATCGAAAATAAATCCGCTGTCGCTTATTGCAAGTACCGATAATTTGTCCCTGTCCATCATAAATTCTCCGATAGATTTTTCACAAGTGAACGGAACGCCGGGGTATTTATTTCACATACCGCCTTATTTAACTCTTTTCCGCACCGGACTTATAATATAATAAAGAACATGACATTTATCAATAAAAATAGATTCGTGGGATTATTTCTTACCTAATCTCGACAGCGTAACAACAATAAGAAGAGCATTTCACTTTTACTTTACATCAAATTTACTTTAATCTTTTTTCTCAGATTTTTTCGGAAGCTCGCAATCTTTGATCATTTTCTTATCGGTAGATTTCACTTTTCTTTCGAGCTTTTTCAGATCTTCGGCAGGCGGGAGTGCTTCAGATAGCAAGCATATCGTGTAAGCATTATGTCTTCAACTGGTCGTGAAATACTGCTGCCAATTTCAACCATTTTGTTGACGTCAACAAAATGGTTTTGAATTTCAGCACCGCTATTTTCACAAGAAACAACAGCCTTTTGGATTACGTTATAAAAATTTTCCCACCTTCCATAACCGAGTCCATTCATCAAATCCCTTGCATACCAGAACTCAATTTCTGAGTCTGGTTCGGTCTTTGCGATCAAATCAAATGATTCTTTTAATCTTGTTATTGAATTCGTGTCCATAGTAATCCTCTTTCATTTAGTTTATCAATTTAATAAAATATCCGAAGATATTCCACCATCTTTTCCCGACATTACTTTATCTTCCCCAGCCTGCTCAGCATTTCTACAGCTTCAACTTCCACATTGTCCAATCTCTGAAACACTTGGGCATTTGACTGAATAAATTTACGCATCTCTATGAATGCATCAATTATTTTTATGGTTATATCAATTGCCGTCTTGCTGTTTAAAACAGAAGCGAGCAGTGTAACTCCGTGTTCTGTGAATACAAACCAATCATACCTCCTTCCGTCCCAACTTGAAGTCACAAATTGTGACTTCAAGTTTTGCATCTCTTTACTATTCAGTGAAAAACAGAATTTTGATGGAAACCTTTCCTTATTTCTCTTAACCGCCTGATTCAAAACCTTTGTCTCCACTCCATACAGCTCCGCCAGATCCCTGTCCAGCATCACCTGAAGTCCCCGGATCGAATATATTTTCTCCTTCAGACTCTCTTCAAACTTTTCTATTTCATATTCCGACATAACCGCCTCACTTACATTACTTTTACGCAATATACGACCGGAGGCGTGTCAAATCGTGACACGGCAATAAATATTTTTAAATTCTTTGAATTGTCGTGACAGAATAACGACAATATTTATCAAATTATTCTTTTATCAGATTCACTGTAAAAATATAATCAGTTTTAATTTCGCACTTTTTATTTTCGGTGTTAGTTACGACTAACTTAAAAGCGATGTTTGTAGTCTTCTTTATCTTTATCAGTTCTTTTATCATCGAGATATTGAAGTGCCTAGTCGGTTCTTTGTTAGGATCGATAAAAACGGTTCGCTTTAGAATTTCTTTACCATCATCCAAAAGGCAAATATCGATAGTTTTGAGCTTTAAATCCTTTTTATAATTTGTAGTTCTGAATAAAAAACTCAAAGGGAAAATCGCTTCACCTGTGAAATTTTTGCTGACTTTTGCATTTAACTCATTTACCAAACCAACAATTGTATGTTTGCCACCGATTTCACTTCTTATATCGTCACAAACTATCACGTCATTTAATTTAATATTTTCCATTTTGATCTCCTGCGTTATAATCATTACTGCTTTCTTTTACCATCTTATATTTCTGTTCCGTAACTATGTAACCATTTTCGCTAACAGCGATCAATGAAACAGCCGAAACATTTGAAATCTCCGGACTTGCATATTTATTTCTTTCAACAAGATCGAACTTCTTCATCGCTGCCTCTTTGAATACAGCATCAGCATATTTTTTCTCGAACTTACGTGCGGCTACATAAATGATCCATGGATAACTTCTTATAACCCTTAACAGAGTTAATCCAATAGCCGAATAATTCAACCTGCTTTTCCACCTTGAGAGTGTGCGAACAGGCAATCCCAATGAATCTTCAATATCTTTTAGTTTTATGTTCTTGTTACTAAAGTATTCAAGAATATTCTTTATTGAGCTCTGCTCAGATATCTTCTGAGCCTTTTCATATTCATCTGTGTAATTCAGCGTGAAGTTTATTTCATCACCGCATTTCTTGCATCTCAATATTTTTTCTTCAAACTCAACTATTTCACCGAAAGGCACATACTCTGTCTGCTTTTCAATTACAGAAGTAAACCTGTCGTTTCCGCAGTAATTGCATTTGATATTTTTCCCATTCAGCTTCATAATCATTCCTTTCTTTAGATCAATCCCAGTTCTCGCAGCTGTCTTCCTAAATCAGTTTCTTTTTTACCATAATCGTCATCATACTTCTTAAACGATTTTATAACCCATATTCCGGTATATTCTGAAAGATAAAATGCAAGATAACCGTCAATAAACTTGTAAACGAACATGTAAGAATCTACTTTCGGTGGCGGAGTTTCTGATGTCTTTTCCAAATCCCGGGTTTTGAGGTATTTCAACTCTTTTATATTTAAATTTATGACCGCTGAGAATAATTCATTCTTATTATCGATACCGAAAACAGACTTTGCATCCTCAATAACCTTTGTCTTGATCTCTACGGTATTTTTGCCATTCATTGCAAACTTACACGCTGTCTTCAATTTTCCGAATTCATAATATGGTCCCAATTTTGCCAACTAATTCTTCCCTTTTATACACGGAATGTATTATAATGATACACAACACGAAATGCAAGAAGATTTATTAATTTCTTTTTGGCGGCAGGAAACAAATTGTCGCGACAGTGTAACCACAATTGTATATTACTTGAAATATCTATTACTTATATAGAATCTAGCTTGCTTAAGAACCTACCCCAACACATAACCCGCAAGGATCTTCTGCACTTAATAAATATCCACACTCTTATTGAACTGCTTCTGGCAAAAATATCAAAAGATGTCTAAATTATCTTCCAAGAGCTTTCAAAACAATATCATCTTGGATCAATACATCTTTCATAAGTAAATTAAAGGGAAATTTTTTATGCTTAGATGCTTTAAAACCTTCAAGTATTTTTAAAAGTGATTTCGCACTGACAAGACATAAGTTAAGTTCGTAATCAAGTCTACATTCATTAACAAATTCTTCTGAAAAATCAGGAGCCACAAGAATTGTCCTTATTACGCGGTAATTATTTTTTTCTGCCAGATTTATATAGGATTTAAGCTGCCTTGAAACTGCACTGAATTTGTTATATCCGCTTTCCTTTATTGTCTTACACTCTACTATTATAATTTCATTAGGACTGATCTGAAGAATCATATCAATTTTATCTTTTACAGTATTAAGCGAATTTCTCAGCTTTTCATCAACATTCAGACCTAGTTTCTTAAATATCAATTTTGTCAGGTCCTCAAATTTTATACCTAGATCAGATTCTTTTGTGTTTATACCGTTTTCTTTCAGGACATTCAGATTTCTAAATCCGATATTTTCATAATTCTCAAGATACAGATTCTCAGAATCTTTATAAGAATCAAGAATATTATTTATTTTATCACCCCTTGTTTTTATATTTTTGTCCATGCAGAATTTTTCAAGGTCGGATTCCGCAATAAGTTCAAGAATGTCCCTTGGTTTAATATTGAAATCCAACAAATAAGAGCTTTGAAGTACATTTTCTTCCTGTAATTGAAATTCTGTTTTCAACTGAGAATTCAAGCTTGGCAGTATTTCTTTAATATCACACAGAAGTTTTTCATATCCGTCTACAGATATTTCAACCTTTTCATCCTTCTCAACAGTTTCAAAATAATGGATTGTACTAATAATTTTTTCTTCTACAGTAGAGCCTTTAAGCCCGGTAGTGATATTCAGACCTTTTTCGAATAGTTCACTTATTGTTTTTTTCTTTTCTGTCAAAGTAGAATTCGGTTTGTGAATATCGTTTGCCAAGACTTCTGTAAATGATATTCCCTGATTAATTATACTCCTGATCTTTTCTTCTGGAGAAGAAGATTTCCATTCAATGTTGTGCTTTCTGCAAATCTGATTTATTTGGGAATCTTTTAGAAGCTTCAAGAACCTTCTAAAGAATTTATCAGCAATCTCTTTACCTCTTATTTTCCTTAATATTTTAACGATTTCATCTGCAATATAAACCGTATTTTTCTTAATAAATATAACGCCAATAGATTTCAAATACGATAAAGCATCATCGATACAGTCATACTTTTTTGGAGGTATTGTCAGATAATTAATAAGTTTAGTTTCTTCATGAGACAAACCGAGTTGCTGAATTAGTGTGTTTAAAATTGACTGTTCATCATAAGTAATTTTAGAATCTTGATTATAATCTAGATCATTTTCATAAGCCGTTTTCAAACATTCCCAGTATATTCTGTAGTCTCTACGCCTACTTTCTTCAATATCTGATTTTTCATCATCAAATTTTTTCCTAAAATCTTCAATTTTGTTTTTTAATAACTTTAACTCAGTTTCATAGAGTCTAGAAAACCAATCCAGCTGCATAATACAATTACCATCCCGTGTAAGAATTTCGCTAAAAATGTCCAATTGAGAAGTGATTTTAAAGTACTCTGGTTTCAAATATTCCATATATTCGTTCTCAAGTGCTAGAAAAACCCGTACTATTCTTTCACTATCAAAACCTTTGAGATCGCGAATAGGCTCTTCGAATATCTTTTCAATTTCTTTACTCTTTTCAGGATTATTCGAAATGACACAAAGGATAGCCTTAATAAATGAACCTTTCTCAAAAGAATTAAGATTGTCCAATATCTTTTCCAACTTCATTCTTATACCTCTCGTATTTTTTTCAATTATAAGAATATTTTCTGTTTAAAACAAACTGTTTCTTATCGAATTAATTTACGTTCCTAATAAGTGATTTCGCAATTCAATTAATTCATCAGTGAGAGAAGATCGTAGCTGGTGCTCCGTCCGCCTGCAGGATTTTTTTCGAGTATTTTTTTTTCTATCAGGTCATTGATGTCCCTTAAGGCTGTATCGGTGGAAGAGTGAGTTATTTTTGCCCATTTTTTTGTAGTGAGCCTTCCTTCAAAACCGTCGAGTAGTTTATTGAGCATGAGTTTCTGCCTTGAATTGAACTCTGTATGTGAATGGGTCTGCCAGAAGGAAGATTTTGCCGTCACTTTTTCCAGCGTTTTTCCCGTGGAAATGAGCGCGTTGTGGAGGCAGTCGAGAAACCATTTGATCCAGCCTGTTACGTCTGTGCCGCCTTTCTGCGTACGTTCGAGCATGTCGTAATACTGCTTCCTCTGAATTCTGATCTGCGCCGAGAAGCTGTAGAACCTCTGACTGCTCATATCCGACCTTGCGAGAAGCATATCGGTCAAAGCACGGGCGATCCTTCCGTTCCCGTCATCAAAAGGGTGCAGTGTGACGAACCTCAAATGAGCCAGCGCGGCTTTTATTACCGGATCCGTGTTTTTATCAGAATTAAACCATGTGATAAAAGTTTTCATCTCTTTCTTTAGTGCGGAAGCCGGAGGAGCCTGAAAATGAATTTTTTCTTTTCCGATCGCACCCGAAACCACCTGCATAGGACCGTTCTCGTCTTTTCTCCATCCGCCTGTCGTAATTTTAAACATCCCGCTCCTGCCTGAAGGGAACAGAGATGAGTGCCATCCGAACAGCCTGTCCTCGGTTAAAGGTTCGT
This sequence comes from Minisyncoccota bacterium, assembly GCA_028691405.1. Taxonomy (GTDB): domain Bacteria; phylum Patescibacteriota; class Minisyncoccia; order UBA6257; family JAKLIH01; genus JAKLIH01. Next base: position 2,752 of record JAQUZI010000021.1, on the reverse strand, counting down.
TATATCTTTGTGTCGCGTCGAGCATCATATCAACGACTCCGTCAACATTTCTGTCCGATTCAATAAGCCCTGATATCTCAAGCCCGAGCTTTCTCGCTATTGAAGACCTTACCTGGTCGTAATTGAGAATTTCGCCTTCGATCTCCGTGGATTTTACCACATCGAGAGTCAGAGTTCCGAGCAGAGCTTCCGATCTTAAGCCGAAACCGAGCGATTCCATTTTCCCCAAAAGTTTTCCCTGAAGGTTGCGCACAATACTCAGCTGTGCAAGAATCCCGTCCGCATCCCATGTGAAGTCCGGCCATCCTTTATGCTGATATATATACATGATTATTCTCCGCAACTTTTGCGGTAAATATACGGATTAATCTCCGCAAACGCAACTTAATTCTTCACGATCCTGATGAGGCACCACTCGTTCTTTTCATAATAGCCGTCAATGGTCAGCCCGCCCACATCGCTGATCCTTTTATACATCTTCTGATTCTCCTCAACGAGTATGCCTGAAAGTATTATCATCCCGCCCGGCTTGACTATGTGCTTGAATTTTGGCAGGAGTTCCTCGAGCACCGACCTGTTTATATTGGCCAGCACGGTATCGTAAACATTCTCTTTTTCGTAATCAGTTTCCGTGGTGAATTTTGTGTGAATATGCATATCGGCATGATTCAAGTGCGCGTTCTCCTTGCAGTTGTCGTAACTCTCTTCATCTATATCGACGGCCGTGACGCTCAAAGAACCCATTTTGACCGCTGCTATCGCGAGTATGCCTGAACCTGAACCTGCATCGAATATGGTCGTATCCTTAAGGTCGTGCTTGCTGATCTCCTCCAGCATGAGCTTGGTCGTTTCGTGCGTGCCTGTCCCGAATGCCATCTTCGGCTCGATAAGTATCTTTATATTATCGGTCTCCACATTCATCCATGCGGGTACGACGAGAAAATTTCCTGCCTCGACAGGCTCATAAGTCTTCTTCCATTCCTCCCGCCAGTCAGCGTTCGGTATCTTCTCCGACCTCATTTCAGGCACATCTTCTATCCCGTGCTCGTGAAAGAATAGTTTTATCGAATTTATGATCATCAGAGGATCTTCGTCCTCCTCAAAGAACAGCCTGAGCCCGCTTTGATCTTCGAAGGTCGTTTCGTCAAGGTCCTCTATGCCTTTGCAGCCTATCGTAAAAACGAATTCCGTGAGCACATCCTTCATAATTTCGTCGTTGACATCTATATCCACAAAAAACCATTCCATATTAACTCCCTTTGAACTGATTTGCGATCTCGATCAATATCTCATCCGCCACTTTAAGAGCCTTTAAGCCGTCCTCTCCGGTGACCCTGACCTCCTTTTTACCCTGTATCGCTTCAACAAAATCCCTGTTCTCCTCCAAAAGCGCGTTGACTTCGATCTTATCCCGCTTGGAGTAAATTATCTTCTTATTTACATGGTCCAGGTTCGCGACAGCCATTCCGTCCGTGACCTGAGCGTCCGTGTCGGCCAGGTAGAAAATGTCGGCTATGCCCGTATCGAGGTCTAACGAGAGATATTTGTGCTCCTGGAATATCCTGAACTTCCGCATCTTTTTAAGGCTCATCCTTGAGGCTGTAAGGTTGGCTACCGCACCGTTTTTGAACTTGATCCTTACATTGGCGATATCGGTGGTATCGGTTACGACTGCTACTCCCGCTGCGTCAATTCTTTCAACATCAGACTTTATAAGGCTTAATATGAGATCGATATCGTGGATCATGAGGTCTAATACGACCGAAACATCCGCGCCTCTCGGGTTGAAGGATGCTAGCCGGTGCGCTTCTATGAACTTGGGCTCGATCTCGAAATTCTTGAGCTGATTGAAGGCGGGGTTGTACCGCTCTATCTGGCCGACCTGGATGATAAGCCCCTTTTCCTTTGCAAGCGAAACGAGCTCTTCGCCCTGCGCGACGGTTGCTGTGATCGGCTTTTCGATAAAGACATGCTTTCCGGCTTCGAGGCATTTTTTGGCAACCTCGTAATGACCCTGCGTCGCCACCGCAACGACCACACCGTCAACCAGCGGCAGCATGTCCTCAAGTTTGTCAAACGCTTTGCAGTTGAACTGCTCTGAAGCCGCTTTTGCAGCGTCCGCGTTTATGTCATATACTCCGATAAGCTCCGAAATATCCGGAAGCATCGTATGCATCTTTGTGTGCAGTTTTCCCAGATGACCGCATCCCGCGATCCCGATCCTTGTTTTCATGATCTTCCTTATTTCATTTCCTGATTCGAGGCTTTTATATAATAGAATTTCTTTGTAGCCGAAGTTACCGAAATATCGTAGCTCGTCTGATCCGTTGTTCCGAGGTAAGTAAAGCCCGAATACGGGTCGTCTGAGTGATAGACAAGGTATGAGAGCGCGTTCGTTACGGCTGACCATGACACAGTCAGGGTGTCACCTTCGACCGATGTGGTAATGTTCTGCGGATCTGCGAGATGGACATAGTTCACGGCGGCGAGTGCGTCAATGAGCCCCCAGCCGTACCTAGTGCTGTCCGGGTCCGATGCTCTGTCCGCGGTCATCATCAAAGCTTCGCGCACGTCCATGTTCGTCCATTCCGGATGAGCGGACAGGAGCAGGCAGGACACGCCTGCAACCAGCGGCGTCGCGTATGAAGTGCCCGATCCGACGCCGTATCCGTCCGTCGAATAACTCGCGTTATAGTCGCTTACGCCCCTTGCGACGACCTCCGGCTTGATCCTCTGGTCATAAGACGGGCCG
>JAQUZI010000020.1 GCA_028691405.1 Minisyncoccota bacterium | reverse complement strand
CGTATTATTACTACAGCTATAAATCAAGAATTTTTAAATACATCACCTTTGTCTCAATACATGGAACAAACTAATGTATTAGCTGAGCTTGAACATAAAAGACGTTTAACAGGTACAGGCCCTGGTGGTATTAAATTAAAAGCCAAGAGTGGTGTTGAAATTCGTGATATTAACTCATCTCACTATGGTAGAATTTGTCCAATTAATACTCCTGAAGGTTCTAACGTTGGTTTAGTTAATGAATTAAGTTGTTATGCTCGTGTAAATGAGCTTGGTTTTATTGAAACCCCATATTTTAAAGTTAACAAAGGAAAAATAACCCAAGAAATTATTTGATTAAATGCTTTAGATGAAGAAAAATATAAAATAACTCATGCATGTGTTAATTATGATAAAGAAGGAAATATAAAAGATGAATTAGTTGATGCTAGAATCAATGCTAATACAATTAAAGTTTCTCCTAAAGAAGTTGATTTTATTGATGTTAGCTCATATCAAATTTTATCTCCTGCTTCTGCTTTAGTTCCTTTTGTTGAACGTGACGAAACTCATCGTTCTTTAATGGGATCTATCATGCAAAGACAAGCAGTACCATGTATTAAAAGAGAGGCTCCATTAGTTGTTACTGGATTAGAAGAACAAGCAGTTAGAGATTCAGGCCAATTAATTCTTTCTGAATTTGACGGTACTGTTGATGAAATTGATAATAGCCATGTTGTTATAAAAGACAAAGAAGGGAAAAAACATGAATACAAGTTTTGTTCTTTTATTCGTACTAATCAAAACACATTTTTAAAACAAACTCCAATTGTTACTAAAGGGCAAAAAGTAAAGAAAGGACAAGCATTATGTGATAATTCTTCTTCATGTAATGGTCAATTTTCTGTTGGTGCTAATTTAAATATTGCCTACATGCCTTGATATGGTTATACCTTTGAAGATGCTATTATTATATCCGAAAGATTATTAAAGAAAGATATATTTACATCTATTTACATTGAAGAATTTGAAACCGAACAACGTGAAACTAAATTAGGCCCAGAACAAACAACTAATGATATTCCAAACGTATCAGAAAAATTATTAAAAGATTTAGATGAAGAGGGTATTATTCGTATTGGTGCTGAAGTAAAAAGTGGCGATATTTTAGTTGGTAAAGTTTCACCAAAAGGTGAAATCGAATTAACACCAGAAGAAAGATTAATGCAAGCTATTTTTGGTGAAGAAGCTAAGGATGTTAAAAATAGTTCTCTAACATTGCCTCACGGCCGTGAAGGTAGAATTATTCGTAATCGAATTTTATCAAGAAAACACGGAGATCAATTAGGTGTTAGTGTTATTAAAAAAGTATTTGTTGAAGTTGCTGAATTAAGAAAAATTACAGTTGGTGATAAATTAGCTGGACGTCATGGTAATAAAGGCGTTATTGGCTATATCGCTCCGGAAGAGGATATGCCATTCTTAGAAGATGGTACACCAGTTGATATTATTATTAATGCTTTATCTGTTCCTAACCGTATGAATTTAGGTCAATTATTTGAAGCTGCTTTAGGACTTGTTGCTGATAAATTAAATTATCAAGCTGTTGTTCCTTCTTTTGACAGTGCTAGCGAAGAAGAAATTATTGAAGAATACAAAAAGGCAGGTCTTCCACCTGATGGAAAATTTGATTTATATGATGGCCGTACTGGTGATAAATTCTCTCAAAAAGTTTTTGTTGGTAAGACATACATTATGAAATTAGTCCATATGGTTAAAGATAAAATTCATGCTCGTTCTGTTGGGCCTTACGCATTAGTAACCCAACAGCCATTAAAGGGTCGTGCTCATTTTGGTGGACAAAGATTTGGTGAAATGGAAGTTTGGGCGCTTGAAGCTTATGGCGCAGCTAAAGCTTTGCAAGAAATGTTGACAATTAAATCAGACGATATTATTAGTCGTCGTGAAGCTTATAGCTCTATTATTAAAGGTGAAGATATTAAAAACCCAACCGTTCCAGCTGCTTTCAATGTTATTGTTAATGAATTAAAATCATTATGTCTCAATATCGAAAGCAAAACTATCAAACGTGAATAAAAATACCTTAATTAATTAAATTAAATTATTATTATGCCTGAAATTAAAAACGAAAATCAAAGTACATCAAATGATATTGATTTCGTACAAATTAAGCTGGCATCACCAGAAAACATATTAGAGTGATCACGTGGTGAAGTTTTAGAACCAGAAACAATCAATTATCGTACTCAGAAACCAGAAAAAGGTGGTTTGTTTTGTGAATCAATCTTTGGTCCAATAAAAGATTACAAATGTTCATGTGGAAAATACCGTGGTATTAGATACAAAGACATTGTTTGTGATCGTTGTGGTGTAACAATTACCCGATCTGATGTTCGCCGCGCTTGAATGGGTCACATTAGTTTATCTATTCCTATTTGTCATATCTGATATCTTAAAACACCTCCATATGTTTTAGAATTGTTGCTTGATATGCCAAGCTCTGGTTTAGAACAGGTAATTTATTACAATGCGTTTGTTATTACAACTGTTGACGAAGACAAGAAAGCAGAATTTCAAAAGAATATTGAACTTGCCTATAAATCAAAATTGAAAAATGCTACCAATGATGAAAAAAGTGAAATTACTAAAAATTACAAACAAACATTGTTAGAATTAAAATTATTACGTGCTCGACAAATCTTAAATGAAAAAGACTATTTCTCTTTAATTAAAAAATACAATGATGTTTTTGAAGCTGATACAGGCTCTGAACCAATATTAAAATTCTTACAAGAAATTGATTTAGAAAAAGAAAGAGAACAAGTTGAAGAAAACAACAAAAAGAGAAATATATCTCAATTACCACGTAATTTAAAACGTTTAAAAATTATTAAATCATTTATTAAATCCGGTGTAAAACCAGAGTGAATTTTTGTAAAAAATTTACCAGTATTACCACCAGATTTGCGTCCAATGGTTCCATTAGATGGTGGCCGTTACGCTTCATCTGATTTAAATGATCTATACAGACGTATTATTACTCGTAACAATCGTTTGAAAAAATTACTTAGCATTAATGCTCCATTAGTTATTGTTAAAAATGAAAAGAGAATGTTGCAAGAAGCAGTTGATTCTTTATTTGACAGTAGCTTACGTAAGACTAAAGCAATTCAAAAATCACAAAAACGCCCTTATCGTTCATTAGCTGATGTATTGAAGGGAAAACAAGGTCGTTTCAGACAAAATCTTTTAGGTAAACGTGTTGACTATTCCGGTAGATCTGTTATTGTCGTTGGTCCTAAATTAAAAATGAGTGAATGTGGTTTACCTAAAAACATTGCTTTAGAATTATTCAGACCATTTATTATTAATAAATTATTAGAACGTGAAATAGCTTATAGCACTGCTACAGCTAACCGTTTGATTGATGATAAAACTGATGAAGTTTGAGCTATACTTGATGAAGTTATTCACAATAAATATGTATTACTTAATCGTGCACCAACATTGCACCGTTTAAGTATTCAAGCTTTTAAACCTGTTTTAACTGAAGGTTTAGCTATTAAAATTCATCCATTAGTTTGTACACCATACAATGCTGACTTTGACGGTGACCAAATGTCTGTTCATTTGCCATTATCAAAAGAGGCACAACAAGAATGTGCTGATCGTATGAGTGCAACTAAGAACTTATTAATTCCTACTAATGGTGAAATCTCTATGAGACCAACTAAAGACGTTATTCTAGGTTGTTACTGATTATCAGCTGCTTTTCCCAATAAACTAGGCGAGAATAAAAAATTCTCATCTGGTAAAGAAGCAATGCTTGCTTTTGAAAATGGAAAAATTGATTTACAAGCTACAATTTATGTTAAAAATCTTAAAGGAAATATATCGGCTGAAACAACAGTTGGACGTATAATCTTTAATGATTTATTACCAGAAGATTTTCCATTCCAAAATATAAATATTGGTGATGCTCAAATGAGACAAATTGTTAATAAATTAATTTATGACTACGGTTTTGAAATAGCTACTGATATATTAGATGAAATTAAAAATATTGGTTTTAAATATTCTGGTTTTTCTGGTATATCTTGAGGCATTACTGACTTAATAGAACCAAAAGAAAAAGATGAGATTATTAAAAGAGCTTTAGACAATAATCAATTAATTTATGAACAATACGAAGAAGGTTTATTAAGTGACCGTGAGAAAAAAGAAAAACTATTAATCTTATGAGAAGATGTTAAAAAAGAAATTAGCAAATCGGTTCAAGCTAACTTCTCACCTGAAAGTCCAATATCTCTTTGTATTAATTCAAAAGCTAGAGGTTCATGAGACTTAGCTAACCAAATGTTAGGTATTAAAGGTTTAATTTACAATGCATCTGGTGAAATTATTGAATCTCCAATTCTTTCATCTTACAAAACTGGATATTCACCATTGGATTACTTTAACGTTACTCCTGGTGCACGTAAAGGTTTAGTTGATACCGCTTTACGTACATCTAGTGCTGGTTATTTAACCCGTCGTTTAGTTGATGTTAGTCAAGATGTTGTTGTTTTAAATGATGATTGTGGTGACGATCGTGGTATTGAAATTAGAAGAGATACTGGTGAAGAATTATCTCAATCTTTTTCAAAAAGAATTGCTGGTCGTGTTTTAGCTAAAGATATTGTTTTTAGTGACAACACGAAAATTAAGAAAAATACATTAATATCAAGAGCTATTGCTGAACAAATAGAACAAGATGAAAAAGTTGAAAGTGTTCAAGTATTTTCACCATTAACATGTTTAAATACTTCTGGTATTTGTAAAAAATGCTATGGCGCTGATTTAGCTAATTGAAATATGGTTGAAAAAGGTGAAGCTGTTGGTGTTATTGCTGCTCAATCTATTGGTGAGCCAGGTACGCAGCTTACTTTAAAGAGTTTTCATAGTGGTGGTGTTGCTGGTGCAGCTGATATTACTACTACGGGTCTTCCATATATTGAATTATTAATTGAATGTCGTAATCCTAAAAACGAAGCTTTAATTTCTGAAATTTCTGGTGTTGTTCATGACATTGTTGTTAGTCCAAGCAAAGAAACAGAAATTAAAATTATTGTTAAAGAGAAAATCAAAAATCCTAAGTATAAGAAAGGAAGTCGCCGAACAAAAATTCAACAATTCATTCAACCAGGTGAAGTTTACACATATTTAATTCCAGTTGATGAAAATATTCTTGTTAGTAAAGGTGACAAAATTGAAGTTGGTCAAATATTGACTTCCGGTATAGCTAGCCTTAGAAAGCTATTCAAATTAGCTGGCGTAAAAGCTACCCAAGACTATATTAAAAAAGAATGTGGTAGAGTTTATCAACTTGCTGGTAGTGAAATTCATGATAAACATTTTGAGATTATTATTAGAAAGATGTTCTCTCAATTATTAATTGTTAATAGTGGTGATTCAGAGTTTATTACTGGTGAAATAACGACTATTCGCAATTTTATTGAAACCAATTACAATTTAATTAAAAATAATAAAAAGCCAGCCAAAGCTGTCTCAGTTATTAGAGGTATAACTCGTGTAGCTCTAAATTCTGACAGTTTCTTATCCGCTGCTTCTTTCCAAGAAACATCACAGATTCTTGTAAAAGCATCAATTGAAGCTAGGATTGATAAACTTGAAAGCTTGAAAGCTAATATTATCATTAGCCGATTAATTCCAGCCGGTACTGGTTTTCGTCGAGTTAATAGTTAACTAACAAAAGAAATATGAAAAAGTTAACTGATTTTAAAACTCCAATATTCTTAGATTATGCTTCTACCACCCCAACTGATCCATTGGTTTTAAAATCCATGCAACCAATTCTTGAAAATTATTATGCCAACACTATGTCAATTCATAATCTTGGTCAAGAAGCAAAAGATATATTAGAAAGAGCCAGAGAGGGTTTTGCTAAATTATTAAAAGTCAATTCTGGTGAAATTGTTTTTACTAGCTGTGCTAGTGAATCAAACAATTTTGTTATTAAAGGCATAGCTTATGCCTATAAAAACCAAGGCAAGCACATTATTGTTTCTAGCATTGAGCATCCTTGTATTTTACAAAGTGCTAAATGATTAGAAAGTAAAGGGTATAAAGTTGATTATCTTTCGGTTGATGAAAATGGTATCATTAATTTAGAAGAATTAAAAAATCTAATTAATGATGAAACTGTTTTAGTTTCTATTATGCATGTTAATAATGAAGTTGGTGTAATTGAGCCAATAGAAAAAGTAGGGGAAATAATCAAGAATATAAAAGCAGATAGGTTAAATAGAAAAGTACAAACTCCTTTACTTTTTCATTCAGATGCTTCGCAAAGTTTTGGCCGTGTTAATTTAAATGTTAATAAGGTTGGCTGTGATTTATTGACCCTAAGTTCTCATAAAATTTATGGGCCTAAAGGAGCTGGTTTAGTTTACATTAAAAAAGGTGTTAAAATTGCACCATTAATTCATGGCGGTGGCCAAGAATTTGGTTTTCGATCAGGCACAATTAATACTCCCGCTATTTTTGGTTTTTGAAAAGCAGCTGAGCTAGCAATTAAAAGGCAAAAACAAGATTTTGATCGAGCTTTAAAATTAAAGACTAAACTTATTAAAACCATACAATCAAAAATTAAAAATTTTAGATTAAATGGTGATATTAATTCTCAAGTTCCTCAAATTATTAGTCTTCGGTTTGATTTTATTGAAGGGGAATCATTAGTCTATTTGCTTGATATGAATAATATTTGTGTTTCATCTGCTTCAGCTTGTGCGAGCTTATCATTATCTCCAAGTCATGTTTTAATGGCTATGGGGCTAAAACATGAACAAGCTCATGGCACTATTAGAGTTTCAATTGGTCGGTTTACTAAAAAAGAAGAAATAGAATATTTTCTTAAAGTTATACCCGACATTATTGAAAAATTAAGAAATATATCTCCTTTTAAATAAAGTATGTTATGTCCTATTCTAAAAAAGTAATTCAGATTTTTCAAAATCCTGAAAACTATGGAAAAATTAAAAATCCAGATGGTATTGGTAAAGCTGGAAATATTGTATGCGGTGATGTCATGGCTATATATATTAAAGTATCAAAAAATGCTTTAAAGCAAGATATTATCTCTGATATTAAATTTGAAACTTTTGGTTGTGTTGCTGCTATTGCTAGCTCTTCATCAATTACTGTTTTAGCTAAAGGTAAAACATTAACTTCAGCCTTAAAAATTGGTAAAGCCAATGTAATTAAAGATATTGGTGGGTTACCACCAGTTAAGGTTCATTGTTCTTTGCTGTCCGTTGACGCTCTATTTGAAGCTATCTATGACTATTACTCTAAAAATGATAAATCCAAAATTACAAAAGAAATGGAAGAAAAGCATGCATATATTAAAAAAGAAGAAGAAGAAATAAAAGAGCGTTATTCAGAATGGGTTAATAACGAAGATAAAAATTTAATAAATCATTAAAAATATATCATGTGAATATATATTATTATTATACTTGCTATTTTTATTGTTAGTGCAACGTATAATAGAATGGTCAGAGCTAAAAACCATGTCGAAGAAGCTGAATCAGATATTAAGGTTCAACTTAAAAGGCGTTTTGATTTAATTCCAAATTTAATCGAAACCGTTAAGGGTTATGCTAGTCACGAAAAAGAGATTTTAGAAAAAATAACTGAATTAAGATCTCAAGCTTTATCAACTAAAGATATTGAGCAAAGCGATAAAATTAATAAAGAAATTTCTAAAAGCATTGGAAATATTTTAGTTTCTTTTGAAAATTATCCTGAATTAAAAGCTAATCAAAATTTTCTTGCTCTGCAAACAGAATTATCTGATACTGAAAACAAAATTCAAGCTGCTCGTCGTTTTTACAATAATGTTACTAAAGATTTTAATATTTTAGTTGAATCATTTCCAACTAACTTTTTTGCTAAAATGTTTAAGTATGTTAGAAAGCCTTTACTTGATATTACTGAAGAAGAGGCTAAAAATGTAACGGTTAAATTTTAACAATGAATCTATATACAAATGTAAGACGAAATATATCAAAAACATATTTGCTTTTGTTTGTATTTGTTCTTTTCTTTGGTATATTTGGTTACCTAATTTCTTACTATTTTAAAAACAATGCCTTTTTATACATTGCCCTTATTTATGCAATCGTTTCTTCATTTGCTGGGTATTGATTTTCTGATCGCATTATTCTATCAATGTCTAATGCTAAATTAGTTAAACATGATGATAATCAAGAATTGTATCATTTAGTTGAGAATTTATGCATTGCCAGCGGTTTACCTATGCCTAAAATATATATTATTAACGATGAATCACCGAATGCATTTGCTACCGGAAGAAATCCTAAAAATGCAGTTATATGTGTTACTTCTGGTTTGCTAAAGTTATTAAATCGAACTGAATTAGAAGGGGTTATTGCACATGAATTATCCCATATTAAAAATTATGATATATTAATTGCTAGTTTAGTTGTTGTTTTAGCTAGTGCTATTACCTTAATATCTAATATGATATTAAGATCTAGTGGTTGATCTAATAAATCAAGAAGCGAAGATAGAAATGGTTACGCTGCTTTAATATCATTAATTGCTTTAGTTGGTTTTGCAATCTTGTCTCCAATTGTAGCAACATTGATTCAATTAGCTATATCTCGTAAAAGAGAATTCTTAGCTGATTCTTCTGGGGCTTTACTTACTCGTTATCCTGAAGGATTGATATCTGCTTTAGAGAAAATATCAAATTATCCAAAGCCAATGGCTAAGGTTAACAATTATACTCGCAACCTATATATCTCTGATCCGGCAAAACAAAAAGTAACATGATTTAATAAAATGTTTTTAACTCATCC
>JAQUZI010000019.1 GCA_028691405.1 Minisyncoccota bacterium | reverse complement strand
CTACTGATATACAAAAACAAAAAGAAGTAGAAATGCGTAAATACAAAGTATTAGAATTTTTAACTAAATATGAAACTATCACTAATGATCAAGTAGAAAATTTATTTAAAGTATCTAATAGTACCGCCTATAGAATACTTGAAGATTTAGAAAGAGAAGGGAAAGTAGAACAAATTGGCAACACTGGTAGAAATGTATACTATATTCTTAATCGTTTCAAAAAATAATTAAATAAATTGCTTTATATAAAAACACCTTTTTTAATAAGGGTGTTTTTAACTTGTAATTTTTTAATTTTTAAACTATACTTTTTATATAATAAACTTTAAATATACAATATGAACAAGTTAAATGTTTACCTTTTAAAAGATTTGTCTCCGGAAGTCAAGGCTGTAACATTCGCCAAATGCTCAAGAAGTCCTGATTCTTTCAAAGATATTGCTAAAGAATTAACTGAAGATAAATCAAGAAAATTCCATGAAAAATGAGTTGTAGGCTACGGCCATTCATCAGTGGCTGAACATGCAACATTATCTATAGCTATAGAAAATATATCCATCTTAGGTACAAAGGTTATAGAAGATAATAGATTAGCATCATATACAGAAAAATCTACACGCTACCAATTATTTAATAAAGATACTTATTACATACCTGAAACATTAAAAAAAGACCCAGAACTATTAAAACTCTATACTGAAACTAGTGACTATCTTTTTAATCAATATGAATTATTTAACACCAAGGTATCAGATTATTTAAAAACAAAAATACAAAAAGAAGGGGATATATCAGATATACAATATAATACAAAAATAAAAAGTAAGACATGCGACACCTGCAGATATTTACTAACTACTGCTACTCAAACCAATCTTGGAATAACCATTAATGCTAGATCTCTTGAATACGCTATTAAAAAATTATTAAGCCATCCATTAGAAGAAATGCAACGTATTGGCAGGGTAATAAAAGATGTTGCTTTAGAAGAAACTCCAACTTTAATTAAATATGCTACTGAAAGTAAATATTTAATAGAAACTGAAAAAAACTTAACATCGAAAATAAAAAACATTATAGGGAAGTCAGAATCTTCAGATCAAAATTATGTTACTCTAGTTAATTGTGACAAAGATGCGGAAAATAAATTAATATTAGCATTACTATATAAATACTCAACATTGTCATACAATGAAATACAAAATAAATTAAATAATATATCACAAGAAGAAAAAGAAGAAATAATAGATATTGCATTAAAGGACAGAGGCGATTTTGATCAACCAATCAGAGAGCTAGAGCACATATATTATTCATTTGATATACTTACAGATTATGGTGCATTTAGAGATATTCAAAGACATAGAATTTGCACCCAAACAAACCAACTCCTAACATGTGATTATGGCTATGAAACGCCAGAAATTATAAAAGAGGTTGGTCTAGAAAACGAATACAATCTATGTTTAGAAAAAGCAAAAAACGCATATGATCAAATACAAAAGAAATACCCTTATGAAGCACAATATATTTTACCATTAGCTTTTAGAAAAAGAGTATTAATAACATTAAATTTAAGAGAATTACATCATTTTATATCTCTAAGAAGCGGTATTAGAGGTCACTGATTTTATCGAATGATCGCCCAAGAATGCTATAAAAAAATAAAAGAAATACATCCATTATTAGCTAAATATATACGTGTAAATATGGACTAATACCTATATAAAACCCTATAAATTAAAGCAATTTATGGGGTTTTATCATATTCCCCCTATAAAATATAATTATCGGGGGAGAGGGGCCTTAAAAACGATTTAAAAGCGTTTTATAGGTATTATATCAGTCATTATTGTATTATTTATAGCCATATAACATACAAAAGAGTGTATTATTACTACTTAATTAAACAACAAAAAAACCCTATATTATCCTAGGGAAATAACTATACACCATGTCGCACAAGATATATTTCACGACGTCTTTGTTATCTAATAAGCTTTTAAGGGTTAATTTTATACTTTGTACTATTTTCTTTTTTTTTGACTTCTATATATACATATACCACCTTTCTTTATAGTTTGCATATCTTTACCTTTCTAATATCTATCGTTTATATATTTTAATTATATATTAATAATATAAATCTACTATCTCTTCCCCATTTTAATATATCAGAAGGGGGCTAATTTATATTTTATTTATTTAAATTTACCTTATGATCATTTTAAGTATTTTCAAGAACTCTTCAACAACTGCCACCATAATCATACCAATACCTTTAATAATATTTAAAATACTTTGAAACATTTGAACTTGAAATATCTTTTCTACTATGCTATACAAAGACAAAACAGTCTCCATAAATATATTAGAAACATTATTTCATATAGAATTTAGATCAAACATATTTTTAATTTAATAATTTAACAAAATTGTTAAGACGAGTCACTACTCGTTCTTGACCCATAACTTGCATAATTTGATATAAGTCTGGTGATTGAGTTTTACCAGTTAAAGCAACTCTGAATATCTTTGCTATATCAGCTACATTACCTTTAAAATTATCCGGATTTAATTTATATTCTTTTAAATTATCTGCATAATTAAATTTCCTAGCAATATCTTTAATTTTACTAAATCAAATATCTAAACTATCATTTAAATCAAACGTCAATATAAACTCATTGATTATTAATTTAGCATCTTCAAAATTAACTGGTGATATTAAATTAATATCAATTGTATTGGTATCAAATTCTTCATCAAAAAAATACCTAATTTCATTATATACAATAGATCATTTATATATGTCCTTTCTCTTCTTTCCTTCCCCTTCTCTTTCTATATTAAAAATAGAAACGGCATAATCTTTATTCTTAAATAATAAATTAAATAATTTCTCCTCGTAATTTTTAGCTCAACCTAGCACATAATTATATACTCCATCTGCTGATAGTTTTGCTATAAATTCACGACTAAAATAATCTAATTTATCAAAATCAAACAAAGCTCCACTGACTTTTAATTTAGATATATCAATTTTAAATTCATCTATACTAACCTCTGGATTAGCAACTTTTCAATCTTCATAATTAGAATTAACCAAATTTAACAAATATTCTATAATTGCTTTAACCGGATATCCTTCTTTGTAATAGAATTCAACACTTGCTTCCGGATCTTTTCTTTTACTTAATTTTCTTCTTGAATTGCCATCTAATTTTTCAATTGGCGCTAAATGCAAAAACCTTGGTTTATCAAAATTCAAAGCATTAAATAGTTCTAAATGAATAGGAACTGATGATAACCATTCATCACCCCTTATCACATCAGTTGTACCCATTAAATAGTCATCTATTACATGAGCAAAATGATATGTTGGTAAACCATCACCCTTCATAATAACAACATCTAATTCATTCTCTGGTAATTCAACTTCTCCTTTAATTAAATCTATAAAATTAATCTTGTTATTAAAATCTCCATTAGATTTAAACCTAATTACAAAAGACTTATTTGTTTTTAAATTTTCAATAACTTCATCTAAACTTTTATTCCTTCAAATAGCTCATTCTTTTCTATACCCAATCAATTCTTTTCTTTGACTTTGCATATTGCTAATATTTTCTAACTCTTCTGGTGTAGCAAAACATACATATGCTTTTCCTTCTAATAATAGTTTTTTTACAAAAGTTTGATAAATTTCTTTCCTTTGACTTTGTATATATGGCCCATAATTACCAACTTGTTCGCTTTCTGATATAAACCCTTCATCAATATTAATATTAAATCGATTTAAAGCTTTAACAATCATTTCAATTGTACCCTCAATCTCTCTTTTTTTATCAGTATCTTCTATTCTTAAATAAAAGATACCTTCACTTTGATGAGCCAATCTTTCACTCAACATCGCTGCATAGATACCACCAATATGTATAAACCCAGTAGGGCTTGGAGCAAATCTTGTAACTCTAACACCTTCTGGTAAATTTCTTCTTGGATATTTATTTAATATATCAATATCACTAAGATTTAAATCTTTAAAAATATATTCCACTATTCATTTTAATTTTTCTTGCTCATTCATTCTTATTTTTTTACATACTTTTTAACAATTGTTTTTAAAATTATTCTTGCAATATCTAAGCCAGCAGTTTTTTTAGCAAATTCATTACATCCTTTTTTCATAATTTCTATTTTCTCTGGATTCTCTAAAATACTATCAACTGTATCTAATAATATATTTGGCTTTAAATTAGATTGCTCAAGCGAAACACAAGCCTTATAGCTAGCATAATTAAATGCATTAACACTCTGATGATTTCGACTAGCTCAAGGTAAAGGAATCATAATAGATGGTTTGCCAAAAGCTGCTGTTTCAAAAATACCACCACTACCCGCTCTAGAAATAATCAAATCGCTACATTTCATAACATACCCTAATGAATCAATAGACAAATTATCACTATGACTTAAAAAAGGAACAATGTGATATCTTTTTTCACAAATAGTATTTTTGATAATTTCACGAAAAACAACCCCTACTTCCCTTTTAACACTTTCATAATTATTAGTTCCTACCTGATGTATTATTTCATATTTTTGTAATGCTTCTGGCAACATATCTAAAATAAGATTATTAATAGTTTTAGCCCCTTGAGATCCACCTAAAATTAACAATGTTTTTATTTCAGGATCTAAACCCAACTTTTCTTGTAAAACTTTATTATCACTTTCTTGTTCAGTAATTTTTAACAATACATCATTTATTGGATTTCCAACTAATTCAATATAATCATTTTTAATATATTTTTTACTTTCTTCAAAGGATATAAATACAATTTTAGCAAACCTTGCAAAAAATTGATTAGTTAAACCTGGTATTGAATCAGACTCATGAATAAATATTGGAATTCTAAATATTACACCAATAACCAAAACAATTGAAGAAGCAAAACCACCTTTAGCGAATATAGCATCTGGCATCATAAATAATACTTTGAAATAAGCTAATATCAAAGAAAATAAATTAGTAAAAACATTTAAAAATCCAGCAATCCCTTTATTAATCCTCCTTATATTCAATGGACAAATATCAATATCTTCATTTTTAACAAATTCTAAAGTAAAATCATTACTTCCAATATAATAAAATTCTAAATCTAAACCTTGATTACTAAAATCTGATTTAAATTTTTGCATTTCTTTTAATACTGAAATCAAAGGAAATACATGGCCTCCTGATCCACCACCAGTAAATAATATCTTTATTTTTTTATTTGGTTGTATAATATTCATATTAAACTTTATTTTTTAAAACGTTATATACTACACCTAAACTAGCTAAAGTAATAGCATAACTAGTTCCTCCATAACTAATTAACGGTAATGGTAAACCAGTCACTGGCATATAGTTAATGCTCATACACATAATATGGATTAAAGCTTGAACAGTAATTCATGTAATCGTACCAATAACAAACAAAGAAGAAAAAGAATCAGATGTATGCATTGCTATATAAAAACCACAAAAACATAAGAAAAAATAAGTTGTTAAAACTAGTGCTGTACCGGCAAAACCAAATTCTTCAGCAATAACTGCATAAATAGAGTCTGTATAACTTTGTGGTAAATAATTGTATTTTTGTATTGACTGACCAAAACCAACGCCACTTAATCCACCTCTAACTATCCCTGTAATAGATTGTCTTTTCTGGTAATCATCTTCATGCGTAATTCTAGCCTTACGATAATTTCCCCCAAACAAAACACATAATCCCAAAAGAACAACAGCTAAAACACCAATTGGTAATAAAGTTTTTAAAGATATTTTAGAAGCAAAACACATAGCCCCAACCGCAATTAAAAATAAAACTATAATAGAAGTTGCTGGTTGTTTAAAAATTAAAACCATAGGAATACCCACTAAAACAATTAAAGGAACAATTGTTTTTTTCCAATTATTTAATTCATACGGCGATCTTCTCGAAAGAAAATCAGCTATAAATAAAATCAAAGTAAATTTTAACAATTCAGCTGGTTGAAATGAAACACCAAATATTTCCACCCAACGATTAGCTGATATATTGCCTTTAGGTGAAAACATAGGTAAAAAAACCATTCCTAATAACAATATATTAAAAATATAAAATAAAAAAGAGAATTTTCTTAATAATTTAATATTGATTTTAGATAGAATAAAAAAAACAATAACACCAATTATCAATCCCTTTATTGCTTGATCTTTAACAAAATAAAAAGAATCGCCATGTTTATCACGACCAACAATATTAGAAGCACTAATTAAACATCAAAAACCACCAACAATTAAAATTCCTAAAATAATAAAAAATAATTTTTTAAGTTTTGTTTTCATAAACTATATGCTATTAAGCTTATCAACAGTTTTGTTAATATTTTTCTCACTGCTATCTATTATTCGATCAACTAAACCATTAAACTCGTCTTCTGAATAAAAATAAATACTAATTTCCCCCTTCTCCCCTTTTCTTTTAATCATAACTTTTGTTCCGAATAAATCTTCTAATTTTTCTCTTAATTCTAAATCTTTTGGAGAAAAAGAATCGCCCATTCTTCTTCTTCCAATTTTACCACTTTTAATATTTTGTTTATCTAAAAATTGTCTAGCAATCATTTCTGCTTCCCTACTACTTAATTGCTTAGATAGAATTTCACCCAGTAATGCTCTTTGTTTTTCCATATTAGGTAGTAATAACAATGCTCTAGCATGTGATTCATTAATCTTATTTTCATCCAAAGCTTTTTGTGCTTCAAATGGTAACTGTAATAATCTCAATGCATTAGCAACTGCTTCACGGCTTTTACCCACTCTACGCCCAACCATTTCTTGAGTATATCCAAAATCATTAACTAACTTACCATAAGCTCTTGCCTTCATTATAGGGCTTAGATCTTCACGTTGAACATTTTCAACTAAAGCAACTTCTAATTCTAAACTTGCAGTTTCAAATTTTTTAACAATAGCTGGTACAGTTTTTAGACCAGCTGCCTTAGAAGCTCTTAACCTTCTTTCACCTGCAATCAATTGATATTCAATATTAATACCATCTGGTTGCTCCTTCTCAATCCTTTTAACAATTAATGGCTCTAAAACTCCATATTCACGAATAGAACTAGCTAACTCTTGAATTGCATCCTCATCAAAATCACGTCTTGGTTGGTATGGATTTGGTACAATCTTATTAACTTCAATTTGATAAATTCTATCGCCATCTTCTTGATTTAAAAATGAATTATCCTTTTTTTCTTCTTTAGTATTATCCTCAATATTTTCATTTCTAATTTCCTGTTCATTAACATTATCTTTATTTAATTGATCTTGTTCGTTTGTATTATTTTCTATAATTTCGTTTTGTTTTTCTGTATTAATATTTTCATATATCTTTTCATTATTTTCAGGAACTTCCTGAACAGCACTTTCTTCTTTATTAAAAACCTCTTCTGTTTTAACAAATTGATTATCAGCATTCACTCTAAAATTATCATCAATTGTATTTGATGATTCATTCTCACGTCGATCAAATTCAATCATTTTTGATAAATCAATACCGGAAGATAAAGCGCCTTGAGGTTTTTTATCTTCAATCATTAAATCATCATTCTGATCATCAGAAATCAACTTGGAACTATTAATATTTCCTGTTTGATTTCTATAATCAGGGTTTGTAGCCGGTTGAGATATATGAAAGTTATCCATAATATATATTTATTTATATAACATATTTTAACAAAATTTCTTTTAAAAAACAAGAAATGTTGTGGAGCTTGGATTCGAACCAAGATAAACGGATTCAGAGTCCGTTGTCCTACCATTAGACGACTCCACAATAACAAAAATTAATCCTGGGTAATCTCTAAAATAGCCATCTCAATTGGTAATCTCTGATTTAAAACAACATTAAAATAGCCTTGAACATCTAATAATTTTTTAATGCTATTTTTAACAAAATTAATATCTGTTTTTTCAGCTTGTTTTTTTAATTTTAATATAAAATCATTTGATAATTCTTTTTTCAATATTGAATCTAATTTTTCTGATACTTTAATTATTAATAAATTCTGCATATATTCTATCAAAGATTTTAAAAACTCTTCTAAATTATATCCATTACTATCTAAATCATCAACATATTTAAATAATTCCATATTATCTTTCTCAATTAAAATATCAACAAAATCAGCAATTTTGTTTTGACCAATCCCACCAATTGTATTTTCAACAACTTCCAAAGTAACTTTCTTACTAATAGTTGTAATTTGTCCCAACATTGATTCCGCGTCACGCATACCACCATCTGACTCTTTAGCAATCAAAGTCAATGCTGGTAATTCATATTCTATTTTTTCTTTTTTCAAAATTGATTCTAATTTTTTAACAATTTTATCAATTGATAATTTTTTAAAATCAAACCTTTGTACTCTAGATAGAATTGTTTTTAACATTTTCTCTGGATCAGTTGTTGCTAATATAAAAATAATATATTCTGGTGGTTCTTCTAAAATCTTTAACAATGCTCCATAAGCACTTTTACTCAATTGATGAGCTTCATCAATTATATATATTTTATACTTACCATTAACTGGTTTAATCTTAGCATTATCTTGCAAGGCTCTTATCTCATCAATACCAGTATTAGTTGCTGCATCAAACTCTACAACATCTAAAGAAGATCCAGAATTAATATCTGTACATGATTGACATTTATTACATGGCTCAAATTCTTTATCTTTTCTGTCTAAACAATTTATTGCCTTAGCTAAAATACGAGCTGTTGAAGTTTTACCTGTACCTCTAGGTCCAGTAAATAAATAAGCATGAGCTATCTTGTTATTTAAGATAGCATTAGTTAAAGTCTTTACTATTGAATCTTGATCTTGAATATTAGAAAAATCTTGAGGACGATATTTGCGATAAAAAACAACATTAGGCATATATATATGTTTACAACTTTATTAACATAATATTATCAAAATATTAAATAAAAAACAACAATTTTACTCATTAGCAATAAGCTCTAATTTAAAATTATCCATTAATACTGAATAACTAGAATCTTGAGTATAATTAGCTAACACTAATATTTTAATATATTCCGTAGCATATCTAAATTGATTTCAACTAGTTACAGGAACATTATCTCCTTGTATTTCAGCTGAATAACACCTTCAAGAATTGGGAATATTTGAACCTCTTATAACAGCATAGGTATACGAACCATAATCTCCCCTACTTTGAGAAACCAATGTTCCAGCAGGCATTGAAACCCCAGAGTAAGGATTCTTTAAAATAACCAGATTATTATCATAATCAATTTCATCATAACCATAAGAATTCCTTGAATATGTGTAATCTGGATAATCCTCATATGGGTAAATAGATAAATATCTAAAGTAGCTAGGAGTAATAACTCAATTAGAAACATCACTTACTTTTACTGACGAATCTCCCGGATTTAATTCTTCTGCTAAAATAGTTCTTGTATTTACTATACTATTTGATAAATGAGGAGTTATCTCTCTGTATTTTTTATCTCACGATTGAAGGCCAAAATAAATTTTTGACAATCCACCTTCCCCAACAGATTTAAAACAACCAGATAATCGATATCGTTTATCTGGATTTACTTTAATGTAATTAGATGACCATACTGTAGTAGGGCCAACTCTTTTTAAACTAGCACTTCCTTCATAAACATCTGTTGTTTCAACTGATAAACTACTAGGTCAATTAGTCATGCCCTCCATTTCTCCATTTAAAATTAAATTCTTAGGGATAGGTGTTACATTAGTTCTATTAGCACTACCTAATTCAAAACAATCATCATAAATACCATTATCATCAATAGAATCTGATCTTGAATTTTTA
>JAQUZI010000018.1 GCA_028691405.1 Minisyncoccota bacterium | reverse complement strand
TTTTTGAATATTTCTGTTGGGTTTAATGCAAATATTACAATTGCACTAAGGATTGCAAGTATTGCTATTACTATCATTAATTCTACTAGGGTAAAACTATTTTTAATTTTGTAACTTTTACATTTCATTAAAATATTTTATTGATAAACCTTTATAAGCTAATACAATAAATTTCATCCCCCAATTCATCTCCACAATCCATGCCAAGTATTGTTCCATCTAAATCATCGTCTAATGCTTGGTCTTTAGTTTCTAGTTTAACTCCTAAAACATAGCTCTGCCCATCAGTTGCATACATATATTTATGCTCATTGTTATTCAAAGGGTCTTTAGGTATTTTGCTTAATTTCAAACCAGTTTCATCACTAGTTAACACATCTGTAAGTTCAGTTCATTCTCATGTTTCGTTTGTCCCTGGTGTTCTTGAAGGATAAACCCCGTATTTACTATAATACAATTCTAATGCTGTTTGTGTACTTTTTAAATCCGTAAGACGTCTTGTATCTCTAGCTTTAGATCTTGTACTGCCTAAACCAATTAAAATAGAAGAAGCTAAAACGCCAATAATAGCTACGACCATCAACATTTCGATTAAAGTATATGCCTTTTTAAATTTATTCATATGTATAATTTAATTTTTTAAATTGTTTGTGCCAATTGATAAATTGGTAATAAAACACCTGCAATTAATATGCCTACCATACCTCCTAAAACAATAATTAAAACTGGTTGTAATAATTCTAATAACACACTAAAACCTCTTTCTACTTGATTGTAATAATAAACAGCTACTCTTTTTAATAGATCTGATAATCTTCCTGTATTTTCACCAATAGCAACCATTTGATTAACTAATGGTGGAAAATATTCTTCATATTTTCTCATTAATTTGTTAATTTGTTCCCCATTTCTTATTCCTTCTGACAATTCTTCAGCAATGTTTTTAAACACAAAATTACCAGTTGCGCTTCCAGATATCTCTAATGCTTCAACAATTGGAATACCACCAACTAATAAAGTGCTTAGTGTTTCACAAAAACGAGACACATATATATTTTTATAAATATTTCCTAATACTGGAATTTTCATTGTTCAATAAGCTTTAATATTCTGGCCCTCAGCGCTATCTAAATAATTTTTAGCCGCATAAAATACACCAACTAACACCAATAAAACCAAAAAGCCTCAATTAATCAAAAATCTTCCCGTTGAAATTAAAGCCATTGTTAATGCTGGTGGTTGTCTATCAAATTCTTGAAAAATATCAACCATTTGCGGTGCAATAGATATTGTAATAACAGAACCAACAACTAAAAATACAATTAAAATAAAAATAGGATAAATTGCTGCTGATCTTGCTTTTGCATCTAATTCTGCTTCATTTTCAGCGTAATCAGCTAAATAATTAAAAACTTGTTCCAATCTTCCCGAAACTTCACCTGACCTAACCATTTCAACATAAAACTTTGAAAACACATTTGTTTTTTCCATTGCTTGAGATAACATTAAACCACTATCTAAACTAGAAACTAAACTAAATATCACATCTCTAATTGCCGCTGAATCTGATTGATTTAACAATGTCTTTAAAGAACTAATTAAAGGTATTTTAGCTGATAACATTGTCGCTAGTTGTCTTAAAAATATTACCAATTCCTTACCCTTAATATTTGTTTTTCTAAAAAATATTTTATCTCATATTGTATTCTCTTTCTTTTTATGTAATTCAATTACAATAAGATCGTAGCTTTGTAATATCTGCAAAGCCAATTTTTCAGAACGAGCATCTATCTTTCCCGTCTTCTCTTCTCCGTTTTTAGTTTTTGCCCTATAAATAAACTCCATATGAAAATATTAATATATTATTAACCTAACAGATTTCTTAATTCAGAGGGATTATTAGAATACATCTCCGCTGTTTCCATTGATATTTCTCTTTTTCTTACTAAATCAACTAAAGATCTATTTAAGCTAATCATCCCTTCTTTCAATCCTGTTTCAATTACCAAATCAATTTGATAAATTTTGTTTTCCCTAACCAAATTCCTAGCAGCGGCATTCATAATTAAAATTTCACAAGCTGGAATTCTACCACCATTAATTTTTGGTATTAATCTTTGCGATACAATACCAATCAAAGATGTAGCTAATTGAGATCTAATTTGAGGTTGAGCACTTGAATCAAAGCTATCAATAATACGATCAATCGTCTGGCTAGCTGAATTAGTATGCAAAGTAGAGAAAACTAAATGCCCTGTTTCCGCTGCTGTTAAAGCAATGGCCATTGATTCTGGATCTCTCATTTCGCCAATCATAATTACATCCGGGTCTTGTCTTAAAGAAGATTTTAAAGCATTATGAAAAGACAAAGTATCTTCTCCTACCTCTCTTTGACTTACCATTGCTCTATCTGGAGTATATACATATTCAATTGGATCCTCAATTGTAATAATATGATCCATTCTATTATGATTTATTTCATCAACAATCGAAGCCAATGTTGTTGTTTTACCTTGTCCAGCTGGACCTACAACCAAGAAAAATCCTTGATGATAATTTGACATTTTATGCAAAATTGGCGGCAAATTTAATTCTTCTAAAGTTTTAATACTTACCGGTATTAACCGCAAAGCAATTGATAAAAATCCTTTTTGAAAAAATATATTAATTCTAAAACGAACTTTATCCTCCAAAGAAAAAGCAAAATCAATTTCTTTGTTTTCCATTAAACTTTTTTGCTGATCTTCATCTAATAACATAGCTACAAACCCAGCTATTATTTCCGGCGTAACTATATCTTCTTTATTAATTGCAATTAATTTTCCATCTAATCTTAATATTGGTCTTTTGCCAACACTTAAATGCAAATCAGATGCTCCTTGTTGAGAAGCAAGGATCATTAATTCAATTAATTTCTTAGCATATTTATCTTGATTTATTGCGGGATTCATATATGTAATTTAATATTAAATACATTTTAACAATATTTTAAATTAATATCAACTATATATCAGTCTCTTTCATTATTTCCGTTAAGCTTGTTACCCCATTTAAAGCTTTAATCACACCGTCTTCACGCAAGCTTAACATTCCTTGCTTCTTCATTTCTTGTTTAATTTTTGCTTCTGACATATCGCCTAATATAATATCCTCTATTGCTTGATTAACAGTTAAAACTTCAAATACACCAACCCTGCCTTTATATCCTGTATTATTACATTCACTACAACCAACATTATCATATACTTTGTATGGTTTAGTAATTTTAAATTTCTCAATTTCTTCTTTGCTCATATTAGCAAAAGACTCTTCAATAAATTGAATTTCTTCAGGATTGGCTGGCCTTTCTTTTCTACAATGAGGACATAATTTCCTCACCAAGCGTTGAGCCATCATCAAATTTAAACTAGAAGGTAACAAAAATTTCTGAACACCTAAATCTGTCAATCTTGGAATAACACCAGCCGCATTATTAGTATGCAATGTTGATAATACTAAATGCCCAGTTAAAGCTGCATGTACAGCTAATTCTGCTGTTTCAGTATCACGAATTTCACCTACCATAATTACATCTGGATCTTGGCGAACAATATGTCTCAACCCCATTGAAAAAGAATAACCTATTTCTGGCAAAACTTGGGATTGATTAATTCCCTCTATTGTATATTCAACCGGATCTTCAAGTGTTACCATATTAACACCATCTTTATTTAAATTTTGTAAAAATGCATATAGTGTTGTTGTTTTACCTGAACCAGTAGGGCCAGTAATTAAAAACATACCATAAGGTCTTTTAATTGCTTCCCTTATAACTTTTTCAGCTGCCTCATTAAATCCTAATTGAGATATAGTAAACAATCCTGTTGATGCGTCTAAAATTCTAATTGCCACTTTTTCACCATTATTAATTGGAAAAGTAGATACCCTGAAATCAACCGGTTTTTCGTCAATGAAAGAACGAAAACGTCCATCCTGTGGCATTCTTGTTTCATCAATTTTTAAATCAGACATAATTTTAATACGAGAAACAATTGGTAAATGAACTTCTAATGGCAATAAAACAGATGTATATAAATTACCATCAGCTCTAAACCTAACCCGCAAAACTTTTCTCTCTGGTTCAAAATGGATATCTGATGCTCCAATTCTAACTGCTTCAGTAATAATAATACTTAATAACTTAATAATTGGCGCTTCCTCTGCAAAGTTTTTTTCAATGGTTTTAAAATCTAATGTTCTATCATTAGCCTTTTGTTCTTCTGAAAACTTTTTTAGCTGTGGCGCTAATTTTTGTTTTAACTCTTTTAAAACATTTGATAAATTATCAGCAAAGCTTGTATAAAATCTTCATGCCTTTTGCAAATCAGTTTCCGTTGTTACAAAATTTTTTACCTTGTATTGATTTTGCTTAGCAATAAAATTAATAGCACTTAATGCATTCTCATCATCGGGATGAAGCATAGCTACTGATATTTCATTCTCTTTTTTATCAAAAACAACTAGCTTGTAATTACGAGCTGAGCTTTCTTCAATAATATTTAAAACATCTTTTGACAAAACATCATCTTTGTCAAAAGTCTTTGTTGGTAAATTTAAAATTTCTGCCTTAATTTTCATTAAATCTTGTTCGCTTAAAACTCTATCTTCAAGCAAAACATCTTCTATCTCTTTTCTAAATATTTTTGCATCTTCTAATACTTTTTTTTCATCAAATTTAAACCCTTTATTTTTTAAAGCAGAAAATAATATATTTCATTGAATCATAGCTAATTTTTAAAAAGAATTAAAAGGATTTTCTTTCCCTATTTCAAAATCCATGTTTAGATCATTGTGTTGATATAATTGTTGAAAATCACTTCTACCAAAAATACTATCAATATTTTTATCTAAACTTTTACTCACATTTTCTAATTCCTTAGTATCTTTATCAATTATTTTATCAATACTTGCTGAAGAACTTCTTTCTCCTAAATTATTACGTACGCTTAAAAAAACAAAAAATATAACAATAATTACTATTATTAGTATTAAAAATATTGGACCACCACTTCTATTTTTTGTTTTTTCTATTTCTATAGCCATAATATATTTTTAAATATTAATTGATACTTTGATAATAAGATTGAATAACAGCATTAACGTTTAAAGAACCGTCTTTAGCACTACGACTGTCTAACGATTTTAAACTTTTCATTGTTAAGCTGGTTGTATCCATAAGCCTCAGCTCCTTTTCTGTTTCCGCAAAAAACGATGAAACACTGACATAATCACCTGAAATATTCAAACTTATTTCAACTAAACTATATAAATCACTATTAACTTTTTTATTAGGTATATCTCTAAAAGAAATATCTTTTACACTTACGCCAACTTGTCTAGCAATTGAATCAACAATAGCTAACAATTCAGAAAAACGAGGACTAGTTGGAACAGCTTCAGTAACTTTATAAAAATCACCACCCATAGAATTATATTTACTATTCAACTCTTCAGCTAATTTTCTAAAATTACCAACTTCTATCAACGCCTCTTTCTTTTCTTGTATTTCAATTCTATTTTGTTGATATTCAGAAAAAGAAGCTAACGTAAACTTATTTAACACAAAAATTGATATAGCAAATATCAAAGTAATCCCTAATATTGAAATTGATTGTTTAGTAGTTTCCTTCATACTATTTATTTAAAGAAAGAGTTATTAACTTTTAAGACTAAATTGAAAGTTATAATCGAATAAGTTTCTCTTGAATTTTTAATTTCAACATCCTCTACTCCGTTAATCTGAGAAAATGCATTTGCGGCTTGAGATACAATTGATAGATTTTTAGCCACACCGCTTATATTAACCGTATTTTCATTTATATTTGCATCTAATTGAGTAAAATATATTTCTTTGTGTGTATTATTTGCAATTATCGTTAAAAATTCTGATGTTTTAACTTTATTATCTAAAATAGTCTTTAAACTATTCACACTATTTTTAAAAGTCAAAACTGCTTTTTGATTTTCAACTGGAAAGCTTGCTTTCGCCTTCTCTATTTCAACGTCATATTTTTCAATTTTAGCTTCTTCAGCTTTATTTAAAAAATCAAATCCAAATTTTAATCCAACAACAAGAAATAGAAAAATTAAAGCAAATGTCATCAAACTTTTTGGTCAGGTTGATGCCTTGCCTTTAGTATAATCTCAATCATCATTTGGTTTTTCAAAATCAAACGCCATATATATTTTTAAATTTTATTAATTATAGTATAAACAAATTTTTATAAAAAAACAAGTGTTTATTTCATAATTAATCCACAAGCAACACTTAAACTAGATCCGATGTCTTTGGCTACAGGTTCTAATTTTTTATCATACTTAATTATGCCTAATTCAAATGGATTTCCTTCAAAAACAGGTACCTTAAAATCATTGCTCATGTATTTTGTAATCCCCGGTAAATTAGCAATACCACCTGTCAAATAAATTTTTTCAATTTTTTTATTTGTCTTCTTAAAAAATAAATCATATTCCCTTTGCATCTCTTGTTCGATTGCTCCTAGCAAAGGTAACATTAATTTCATAACCTCTTCTTGTCCAACTGGCGGGTTTAATCCATACAATCTTTTTATTTCTTCTGCTCTCACTGGAATAATATTTAACCCAGTTGAAATTACTTGAGTTAAATCGCCTCCTGCTATATCAGTTGTTTTAATTGCTTGCAAAACTCCATTTTCAAAAACAGTAATTGTTGTTGATCTTCCTCCAATATCTACAATACTAACAATTCCTTTTTCATTGCCAATTAATGAGCGTGCGCTAGCCAAACACTCTAACTCCATTTTAGAAATTCTAATATTGGCTATTTTAGCAATAGCTAAATACCTATTAATAAACTCTTTAGGTATTGCTACTAACAAAACTTTTGTTTTTGAATTATCTGCATAGATTATTTGTCAATCAAGCGATACCTCTGATAAAGGCATAGGCACATATTGCTTGGCCTGATAATACACTGCTCTTTCTAAATCCTTTTTAGATAAAGGCGGCATTTCTAACACATGAGTACAAGCAACAAAACAAGGTATTGAAAAAATTGCTTCTTTCATTTTAATATTGCTTTGCTTTAACAAATCAACCAAATATTTGGCTGTTGTTTTTTCAACTAACCTGAAATTACTTGTTTGTATTGCTTCATTTATTCTTTCCAAATGAGCATAATTTTCTAAAATTCCATAGGCTTCTAATTTCGGTTGATTATTGCTAAAAGACAAAACAACGCTTTTGATTGTTGTTGTACCAATATCAATGCCTAAATATTTTTTCTTAAAAAACATTGTTTAAATTGTTAAAATTTTATATAATTAATATATATTTTAATACATTTTTATAAAAAATACAAGCATGATGATATTATCAAAAATCATTTCTTTGCTTTTCCCTAATAAATGTCTTAATTGTTTTAAATACACAAATAGTAATTACCTTTTGTGTGACAATTGCTATGGTGCATTAAATATTCATACTAACTTTTTTTGCCCAAACTGTAATTTAAAAATAAATTCATTAAACCAAAAACACAATTGTAATTTTAATACATATAATTTCAACCTTGTTATTTACTGCATGGATTATAAAAATAATATTGTTAAAAACTTAATTCACAAATTTAAATACCAAAAAATATCTTGTATTAAGCCAACCATCAAGCAAATATTAGGCACTAGTTTAAGTAAGCATCAATCATATTTTAAACATAACAAATACATTGTTGTCCCTGTCCCTCTTCACAAGTACAAGCAAAGATCTAGAGGATTTAATCAATCGGAAATAATATCAAATTTAATTTCTCAAATTATAAATATTAAAACATATAATAATATATTAATTCGTTTTAAAAACAATCCGCCCCAAGCAAACCAAACCAATGCTTTAAAACGACAAGAAAATGCAAAAAATATTTTTAAAATTAATGAAAATCAAAAACATTTAATTAAAAATAAAAACATCATATTAGTTGATGATGTTTTTACCACTGGATCTACATTAAATGAATGCGCTAAAATTCTCAAACAAAACAATGCAAATAATATTATTGTAATTTGCCTAGCAAAATAATTACATATATATACTATCTAATTTTTCTAAAGCTTCCTTAGCTAAATTAAGTCTTGTTTCGCTTTCGCTATACATTGTAAATAAAATATCCCCTTCCTTGTATTTTTCAGCTACATTTTTATTCAAATAAATACCGCTACCTTTTAATTGTGGTGCGCCTAACAAACTACACAATTCAACAATATCAGCATTATTAATAGCTTTTACAATTCCATCTTTTCTTGCTACGTACCCATATGAATATTTACCAACCAAAATATCTTCTGAATCAACATTTCGATCTCCTTTTTGGGAATTAATAATATCAGTCATTTTTTGAAAAGCCAATCCGTTTTTCAAATTAATTTTTGCTTTTTCAATTCCTTTTCCTTTTTTAGCCACACCTGTCATCTCTAAAATATATCCGGCCAATTTAATCGCCTTGTTTTCTAAATCTAAAGGCCTGTCTTCTTTTTGTTGTAAAACTCTCATAACATCTCTCATCTCTAAAGATGGGCCAATGCCTCTTCCAATCGGGCCAAAACTTTTACTAGTTATTACTTTAGTTTTAATATCAAATTTTCTAGCTAAAAACATAAATAATTTTTCTATTTTTTTAGCTGTTCTAATATCGGAAATCTTTGCACCCTTAGCCACAGGAATATCAATCACTAAATGCTTAATCCCCATAGCGACTTTTTTAGCCATAACACTAACCACCATTTTAGAATAAGGCTCAATGCCTAATTCTTTAGTAATTTGAATAATAATATCATCTGCTGGTGCTAATTTTAAAGCCCCACCTCAAACCATACAAGCATTATTCTTTTTAACAATTTCTCGAATTTCGTCTGAACTAAATTCAACATTCATAATTGTTTCTAAAGTATCGGCTGTACCTGCCGGGGATGTAATAGATCTTGATGATGTTTTAGGAATACATATTCCATAGCTAGCAACAATCGGAATAATAATTGGGGTAACTCTATTTCCTGGCAACCCTCCCGTTGAATGTTTGTCAGCTACCATATCTCCAAAATCAAAAGTATCACCTAACATTGCTACCGACTTTGTCATATAATAAACCTCATTAAAATCAATATTTTTTTCATTAAAACTTGGTGCTACAAAAAAAGTAATCTCTAATTCATTCAATCTTCTATCAACTATATCCCTAATTATTTGATACACCTCATTAAAATTTAAAACTTCTCCTCTTAATTTTTTATAAATAGCTTTAATTGAAGGCGCTCTTTTTGCAAAACTTAATCTTAATAGCTCGTTTTCTTTAATATCAAACTTATCAAAAATATCTAAAAACAAACCAAACTCACCTTCTTTTACCAAATCTGATGATATATCTGTATATAATTCAATGCTTTTGTTTTCTCAATCTAATTTCAACTCATCGCCTGGCATAATACCCAGTCTATCCGCATCAATTTGATTAATCAAAATAATATAAGCGCTACCAGCGCGAATATTTATTTTCTTAACTCTTAAGAAAAAATGATGTTTGTTCTTTTGATCTAATTCGTCTTTTTTCAAACCATATTTCATGTTATTCTTTTAATAAAGTTTTTAATCTCTCAGCTAAAACCTCAACGCAATCAGCTTTCATAAATTCATTTTGAATTGTATTTGAAGTAACTATTCTTTTAAGACCTCTCTTCTTTAATTTCTCTTCTACATCACCAATAAACAGTCCGTGAGACAAAGCAATACTTACGCTTTTAACTTTCAATTCTTCTAACAAATCCATTAAATGTAATATTGTACCACCACTAGCGCTTACATCATCAACAATAATGATATCTTTGTTTTCAAAAACACTTTTATCTTTAATATTAATAACTACTTCCCCTGTTTTTGTATCTCTTTCTTTCGGAAGAATTGTATTATTAAAATTATTAAATTTACAGAATTTTTCAACAAAAGCTTCTGCTTCTGAATCAGGTC
>JAQUZI010000017.1:2916-10591 GCA_028691405.1 Minisyncoccota bacterium | reverse complement strand
TTTCTTAATACATATATTATACCATAATAATATGTATTTGTAAAGTGGCTGACTTATTCCTGTATATTTAACTTTTCACAAATAGCGCTTTTATTAAACCCTAATATATATTCTCCATTAATTTCAATTACTGGAACACCAGTTGATCCAGTCTTTTGAATTAATTCCATCAACACTTCCTGAGATTGAGAAACATCTATAGTCTCAAATTCAATATTATGATCAGATAAAAATTTTTTAGCTACATCACACCAAGGACATAATGGAGTTGAATAAACTTTTACACTGTATTCTTTATTTGTTTCATTTTCCATATTTGTTTTTTAAATTTATTTATTAAGCCAGTCTTGTATTTTTTTACCAAAAGTTACAATATCAATGGCTCCCACCATGCGATCCTCTCCATTTATAAACATAGTTATTGGTTCTCCATTTAAAAATGTTGATGGCACTCCCAACCTATCAATTGCATCTAAATAATATTTAGCTCTCATATTAATCAATTGCCTGTATTTATTAGTATTTACACATTCTTCAAACTCACTATTATTAATACCTAATTCTTCAGCTAAACCAAATATATTTTCTTTATTAAAAGCAACTTCTAAGTCTTCGTGTTTTTCCTTTAAATTAAACACTCCATCATGAAACTCTCAAAATTTACCTTGTTCATTAGCACAATACGCTGCCTCTGTTGGCAACAAAGACGGTGATTGATCATTTAAAACCAAAAAGTCGTATTGTAACCATACTTTATCTAAGTCTTTTTCTTTAAAAAATTCTAAAATTGTATCAAAATAAAACTTCGTTGATCAACCACAGCTATAATCAGATAATACCGTAACGTAACGACCAGAATCTTCGTTCCCTTTTCCTTCTAATATAATATTAGAATAAAAATTGTCATCTAAAACATTCTGACTTTCTTCTGCTTGTTTTTGACCTTCATTTACATTCTCTTTGTTTTTATCATTATCTGCGCCTTTAAAAACCAAAACTAACACAATAATTATAATAACCAAAAGAATAATAAAAAAATCTTTTAAATTTTTCTTCATTTTATCAAACATATTGTTTTTTTAATATTTAATAACCATAGTATATACAAATTTTATATATATTGCAAGCTCTTTTGTTTAAACAGTTTTTCCACACCCCCTATTGACAAAAATACTTCCATGTGATATAATTAATACCTGTTACCCTCAAAAATACATAGAGCTTATTAATCTGTAGGTGCAAGGGCGATTTATTGCTTTTGGCCCTCAGAACTTTAATCCGATGGATAGCTCGGTTTCGACTGAACTAATCCTCAGTAAAGTTCTTAATCTTCGCATCACGCGGAGGATGATACCTACAGATTAATGGGTTCTATCAAAAAACCGAAATGAATTTTCATTTCGGTTTTTTAAATATACAAATTATAAAACTCTTTTTATTTCATCCAAACTTGTTTCTCCACTTATAACCTTCATAACTCCATCCTGCTCTAAATTTAAACTTCTTTCTAATAACTCTTTTCTTAAAATAGAAACATCAACTGAGTTAACAATCAACCCTTCTATTTCCGAATCACTTGGTAGAATTTCAAACACACCTGTTACCCCCGAATAACCAGTGAAATTACATTTTTCACATCCAACAGCTTTAAACATTTTTCTTTGTTTACTTAATCTAAATTCAAATTTCTCTTTCATTTCTTTTGATAAAGAATTTAAAACTTTATCTACATACTCATTATCTTCACTATTAACATATTCTTCTTTACAATAAGGACATAATTTCCTTACTAATCTCTGCGATATAGCTCCTCTAAAACTAGATGCCAAATCTTGCTTTTCTATTCCAAAATTAGATAATCTTGGAATTGCACCTGCGCTATCAATTGTATGTATTGTTGATAAAATTAAATGCCCGGTTAAAGAAGCTTGTGTTGCTACTCTTGCTGTTTCCTCATCTCGTATTTCTCCTACTAAAATAATATCTGGATTTTGTCTTAAAAAACCTTTTAATGCTTCTGAGAAAGTATAATTTTTACTTTCATCCACTTGTGTTTGAACAATATTATTCATTTGATATTCTATTGGATCTTCAATTGTCATAATTTTAACACCTGGTTTATTCAAACTAGATAAAATAGAATACATTGTTGTTGTTTTGCCTGAACTAGTCGGACCGCAAGCTAAAATTATTCCATTTGGTTTATTTGTCATTTGTTTTAATGTCGGTAACATTTCTGGCAAAACACCTAATTCAACTAAATCTAAACTCCCAATATCTGATTTCAAAAATCTCAAAACAACAGACTCTCCAAAACCACTAGGAATTATGGAAACTCTTACATCTTTATCTCCTTGCTCTGTCTTTATTTTAAATCTACCTTCGTTTATAAGATCATTATCATCTTGTAAAATCAAATCTTTTAAATATTGTATTATTCCTAAATAATTATTAATATCAAATATTAATTTATCCATTAAAACACCATCTATTCTATAACGAATCTTAACCTTATCTTCTTCTGGCTCCATATGTATATCTGATGCATTATATATCAACGCCAATATACACAACATCTCAAAAGCATCACTTGGCTTTGATTCTTCCATAAACCCCTGTAATCTATCTTTATTTGCAATAATTTTACTTACATTTTCATGCTCTTCTTTTGTAATTTCAATCCCTCTTGATAAAGATTGTTTTAATAATTTATCAAACATTAATGCTACATATTCAATATCACCTGATACTCTAACCAATTCTTCCATTGAAGTTTCTCCTCTTAATACTTTAGCTAGCCCGTCATGAAATAAAGGAACCATACCTTGTTTAATCGCTGTTTCCCTAATTTCAGCAATGCTTCTTTTATCTTTAATCATCTCATTAATCTCATCATTCACAAAAAGTAATTCAAAAATACCCACTTGCCCTTTATAGCCTAAATTACCACAATGTTTACACCCCTTAGGTCTAAATAATTTTTTAATTTCTTTTGGTGCTGAAAAATTACTTTTTGGAGATAAAATTGACATTGCTTTTTCTATTTCTTCTTTTGTTTGTTTATCAACTTCATATTCTTCTTTACAATAAGGACATAATTTCCTTACTAATCTCTGCGACATTATTAATTTTAAACTAGAGGCAATAACATCATTCTGAATATCAAATTCCATTAAACGCGCAATTGTTCCGGCTGATTCATTCGTATGCAATGTTGATAATACTAGATGTCCTGTTAATGACGATTGAATTGCGATACTTGCTGTTTCTTTATCACGAATTTCTCCTACCATAATTACGTCTGGGTCTTGTCTTAAAATAGATTTCAATCCATTTTGAAAATTATACCCTTTTGATTCGTCAATTTGAGTTTGATTAATTCCCTTCATTTGATATTCTATTGGATTTTCAATTGTAATAATATTAATTCCTGGCTTATTTTTCTCTTTTAGCATAGAATACAAAGTTGTAGTTTTACCTGAGCCAGTAGGACCAGTAACAAGAATCATACCATTAGGGCTAGAAGCAATCCCTTTCACTAAGCTAACTTCGTCTGGATCCAACCCTAAATCACCTAATGACAATGCTATTGCTTTTTGACTCAATAATCTTATAACTATGATTTCTCCAAACAAACTTGGTATTGCTGATGTTCTTCCTTGGTAATCTTGATCTACATTTTTAATTGTAAATCTACCGTCTTGAGGCCTGTCTTGAATATTTAATTTTAATCTTGCTAATAATTTAATTCTATCTCGTATTTTAAAATATAGTTTATTATCAATCTTAGCTATTTCAAACAACATGCCATCAACCCTAAATTTAATTATCGCTTCTTCTTTTTTAGGACTAATATGTATATCTGATACGCCTAAATTAATAGCAGTTTTAAAAATAGTTGCATTTACAAAAGAAATATTGCTATCATCGCAATTATCTAAAACACTTTGTAAATTTTCTAAATCAGAGCCAGTATAATCAATAACATCTAATACATCGGTTATAACTTC
This sequence comes from Minisyncoccota bacterium, assembly GCA_028691405.1. GTDB lineage: Bacteria > Patescibacteriota > Minisyncoccia > UBA6257 > JAKLIH01 > JAKLIH01. The sequence goes on along the minus strand of JAQUZI010000017.1, from coordinate 6,581 downwards.
CCTTGGCTTCTCTACTAATTCATATTTTTTAAAAGCAATTTCTAAACTAGCTTTTGAACAAATAAAATGCTTAACTACAAATTCTTGTTTTTCTAAATTACTAATAACATCTAAAACGTTTTTATTTTTATTCAGAGACGCTATGGCTAATTGCTTGCCATGTATTTGAAAACAAACAATGTTGTTTTCTCTTGCCACATTCTCTGGTATTAACTTTAAAGCAACTATTTCAATATTAACTTTTTGTAAATCAACATAATCTAAGCCAAGATCATTGGCCATCATCGCTGTATTTCTTTCTCGACTATCATCATAAATAGACTTTAATTGATCGTCTCTTTTACTTGCATTTTTTGCATTACTTAGTCAGTCTTGAATACCCATAAAATATGTTTAATATATATAGATAATAACAATAATTTAAAAAAATAACAAGCCTTACTTGTTATTTCTTAAATTAAAACTAACCTTTTTAAAGATTTATTTCAGCATGCCTTTTCTGTTAAGTGTTTTTTGACATGAAGTACAGATTTTAATTTTTTTACCACTTTTTAATTTAGCCACATGAAGATTGGGCTTTTGAAAATATGTATTAGTAGGGTCTAACTTAGACATAATCTTTTTTCAAGAAGTAGCTTTTCTGCGGCCTTTACCGCAATTTTCACAAACTTGAGCCATAATATAAAATATAATAGTTTTTACTTAAGATACCCTCATATTATCACATAATAACTAATTAGTCAACGCCAAGGCATTTATCTCTATTCTTTACAAACAAATCCTGTAACATTGTTGTATTTTTACCTACCTTACCACTATTGATAATATGATTATCAATTTTAACTACTGGTATAATTTGTTTACTTGTTGCTGTAATAAAAACTTCATCTGCTTTTAATAATTCGCTTATCTTAACGTCTTTTTCTACAACTTTCATTGTTTTTTTAGCAAAATCAACAACAAAATTTCTTGTCACCCCAAATAACACATCTTTCTTGGGTGTAATTAAAATTCCTTTTTTAATCATAAATATATTACTAGTAGAGCATTCTGTCACATACCCATTTAAAATATATAGCATCTCAAAAGCTTTTTGCTTTTTAAGTTTTTCTCTTAAACAAACCGCTTGAATATAGTCACTAGACTTTACTTCGCTTAAATTTCTTTTAAAATCAACGCTCATTAATTTAACTCCTTTAATATAGTACTCTTTCGGATAGTCAATATATTTTTGAGCATAAAGAAATAAAGTCTCATCACTCCCTATATCTAAATCTGTTTTACCAATACCTGGACTTAACACTAATTTAATATTAGCATTTTTGCATTTATTTTTATCCATTAATTTCAACATTATATCTTTTACTTCTTCTTTAGTTTCTCTCAAATTTAATCTCAAAGCTTTAACCGCCTTTTTAAGCCTTGTTCAATGCTCATCAAATAAAAATATCTTTCCGTTATACGATCTTAACACTTCCGTCACAGCATAACCACGAGTAAACCCTAAATCAAATGGTGATATTTTAGCATCTTTCATTTTTACAATCCTACCATTTAAATAACAATATGCTTTTTCATCAAACTTCATGATATTTTTTTAAAATTTTAAATTAATAATATTGTAAATTCCCCTTTATCTTTTAATTCCATAATATCTTTTTCTAAACTATCAAAATCAGTTCTAATTATTTCTTCAAATTTTTTAGTTAATTCTCTAAAAATTAATATTTTCTTTTTATTTTCTACTTTTTCTTTTATCTCTATTAATGTTTTTTTAATTCTAAATGGAGACTCAAAAAACAAAACTGCCCCATCAAAACCAGAGACTTCTTTTCAAAACTTATTTCTTTTCGTTTTTGGAACAAAGCCAAAAAAAGCAAATTTCTGAGTATTTACTCCTGAAACACTAATCGCTGCTGTAATTGCCGATACTCCTGGAATAGGAATAATATTAATATCAATATTTTTTTCTAAAACATCTCAAATTAATTTATTGCCCGGATCAGAAACACCAGGAGTTCCCGCTTCGCTCACGACAGCAATATCTTTACCTTCCTTTAATAAATCTAAAATATTTTTAATTTGTTTTTCAGTTGGATTTTGAAAAAAATTAAAAACCGGTTTTTTAATATCAAACCTGCTTAATAATTTAATTGTTGTATTCGGTGTTTCAGATAATATTACATCCACTTCTTTTAAAACATTAATTGCTCTTAATGTAATATCTTCTAAATTGCCAATTGGCGTACCAACTATATATATATTATTCATGATATATGTATTTTAATACAATTTAACTTAAAAATCAATAAAAAATTAACATATTATTCCCCCACCAATGCACTGATCTTTTATATAAACTACTGCTATTTGGCCTGGCGTAACAGCTATTTTAGGTTTATCTAAAACAATTTTAATTTTTTTAGAATTAATAAATTCTATTTTACATTTTCCTTTTTTATCAGCATATCTTATTTGAACACTTGCTCCTTTATTATTGATGTCTTTTTCACTTAGTGTATTTATCAAATTAAATTTTTTAACACAAAATTCTTTTTTAAATATTTTGTTTTTATTTTTAGTAACAACCAAAATATTTCTATTTAAATCTTTTCCTAAAACATAAAAAGGGCCACCTGATAAACCAATTCCTTTTCTTTGCCCTAAGGTATAAAAATATAAACCATTGTGTTTTCCTAATATACAACCACTATCATCAATCATATCTCCTTTTTCTTTACCCAGCGTTTCAATTAAAAAATCATTAATTGATTTGTTATCAATAAAACAAAAATCTTGACTTTGTTTTATTCTATCAAAAATATCTAATTTTAATTTTTTAGCCATTAAATAAACATCTTTCTTGTAATAGTTAGCTAACGGAAATTTTAAATATTTTATTTGTTTTTGTGTTAAATAACTTAAAAAATATGTTTGGTCTTTGCTTTTATCAACTGGTTTTTTTAATTCATATTCTTTTGTTTCCAAATTAAATAATACTTTTGCATAATGACCTGTTGCTACAAAATCAGCCTTATACTCCTTCATAATATCAATCAATTTCTGAATTTTAACAAAACGATTACACATAACACATGGATTGGGTGTATTATTTTGTTTTAGATCATTAATAAAATATTTAATTACATTTTCTTGAAAATCGCTCTTAACATTTATTTTTTTACATTTTACATCAAAAAAATTACAAATATTTTTAGCTCTATTAAAACAATCTTCATTACCACACGTATTCTCTTTTAATAAGTTTTTCTTGTTTTTCCAAACATCAAATTCTAAAAATACGCCCATTACATCAAAGCCTTGTTTTTTTAATAAATACAAAACTACAGCAGAGTCAACTCCACCTGATACCCCTAAAATAATTTTTTTTGATGTTTTTTTATTCATTATCTATATATGTTAAAAACTAAGACAAATAAAAGAGTAATTGTTTAAATTAAGTGGTTATCCGCATTACTATCCCACGGGATAATAAAATATAGGAATACCTAATAATATTTTGTTCAATTCTCTTTTTTATTGCCTTAGCTCAATTAAAGTATAACATATTTTTTTAAAAGTCAACACTTTAATTTTAATATAAAATGATACTTGACTTTTACTTTAAAAATGGTATAATATACATCCTTCCCTTCAAGAAGGAA
>JAQUZI010000017.1:0-2816 GCA_028691405.1 Minisyncoccota bacterium | reverse complement strand
AAAACTGCATCTCTAATATTCTTATAAGAATAGAGTTCTTCTTCTCCAAACCAAACTGATATTTCATAATTAGCGTCAAACTCATTAGCTGAAGCATGAACTAAATTTCTTACTGCTCTAATATCATCATCAGCTAGCCCATATGAATCAATCGTAAAATCACCTCTTATTGTACCTACATCAGAGTTTAAAGGCTCTGTTGAACCAACCAGCTTGCGTACAATAGGAATAGCATTTGAACCTTCTAAAACAATAGCAACAACAGGGCTTTGAGATAAGAAATCAACTAAACAATTTACTATAGTTTGTCCTAACTCTGTTGGATCATCATCAACAATATCACCATTTTTCTTTTTACCAGCAATAGATCTTTCACCAATAGCTGTAATTTCTTCTTCGTTTTTAACATAATGTTTATATGCTTGTTCTTTTGTTGGTAATAAAAATTTCATTGCAATAATTTTTAGACCAACCCTTTCGAAACGAGAAATAATTTCTCCAATTAAATTTCTTTGAACTGCATCTGGTTTTAATAAAACCAATGTTTTTTCATCTTTGTTTTTCATAATATATATTTTAATTAGATATTTTAATATTTAATTCTTTCAACTGCTTTTCGCTAACATTTGATGGTGCATTAATCATCAAATCGCGATTATCTCCTGTTTTAGGAAACGGTATAACTTCCCTTATGCTTTCTTCATTTTGTAATACCATTAACAATCTATCAAACCCAAAAGCAATACCTCCATGGGGCGGAACACCAAATCCAAACATCTCGATATAATGACTGAATTGATTCCTAAAATCATCAACATTATTACCTAATTTCTCAAAAACAGCTTCTAATATTCTAGCATTAGTTTCTCTTAAAGATCCACCTGCTACTTCATAACCATTTAATGCTACATCGTATTGATAAGCTCTTAACTCATCTGTTTTATCATTAATCATTTTAACCTTATCTTCAATCGTTATTCCTTCATCAAATTTAATTTTTGTAAATGGATGATGCACTGCTCCATATTTGGCTTCCTCGTTATATTGTTTTTCATGTCATTCAAACATAGGAAAATTAACAATAAATGCAAAACCTAATTCATTTGGATCATCTTTGTTTTTCCTAATATCTGGTTTATCTGATCCATATTTTTCCATTGCCTCAGTATAGTCAATTCTTGGAAAAGGATATTGTGTAAAATGTTTTTCTGGATAAAGATTTTCAACCACTTCTTTTATCATTTTTTCAGTTAAATCAATAATTTGTTCTTCAGTTTTAAAACTAACTTCAATATCTAATTGTGTAAACTCTGGCTGTCTATCTCCTCTTGGATCTTCATCTCTAAAGCATCTAACTAATTGAAAATATTTTTCAACTTGAGATACCATCAACATTTGTTTATACTGTTGAGGTGATTGAGGCAAAGCATAAAACAATCCTTTACCTAGTCTAGATGGAACTAAGAAGTCCCTTGCCCCTTCTGGTGTTGACTTAGTTAAATAAGGAGTATCTATTTCTAAAAATTCTTGTTTGTATAAATAGTCTCTAATAAATTTGAACAACAAGGCTCTTTTTTTCAAATTATCTTTCATTCTTGGCCTTTTAAGGTCTAAATATCTTTTTGTCATTCTTATCTCCTCCCCAATATCTTTACCGTCACCATAAACATCAAAAGGATGCGTATTTGATTCACCTAAAATTTCAATATTTTTAATCTCAAATTCAAGATTCCCTAATAATATTTTATCGTTTTTCATATTATCAGGTCTTTCTTTTACAATTCCTGAGAACTTAACAACCCATTCTGGCCTTAGCTTCTCAACCAAAGAATAAATTTCTCCTAATCAAGGCCCGGCTACAGTTTGTATTGTACCAGTAGAATCTTTGAGATCAATAAAAATAATTTTACCATGATCTCTTCTGGTCTCTACCCAGCCATACAAATCAACTTCTTTGCCAATTAAATTTTCCAAATCTTTTATATATATCTCTTTCATACTTAATACTTAATTTTGATATATTTTATCATAATATTTAATATTTTACAATAAATCATTTTTTTTAATTTTATAATATTTATTCGCTATTTTAGCGCCCATAGACACATAAAACTTAACTGCTATACTTTTATTCCTATTTGTAACTAAAAAATATTTAACATTATGATTATAGCAATAATTAAGAAAAAATTTAAATAATAATTTCCCATAACCCTTTCCCCGATAATCAGCCCTAATACCAAAATAAAAAGAACTTACAATCTTGTTATCATCTAAATCATTAAAAATATTAACTGGACCAATTAATCCTACAATCCTATTCTCTATTACTAAACAAAATATTGGTTTTTTAATTGTCTTTATTTTTTTAATCAAAAAATCAAATCCCTCTAACGACTTGTCCAGTATTAAATCTTTAATTGTTGCCTGAACATCTTTTTTTAATTTATTATATTCAAAAATAAAATTACTAAAATCACCAATGCATCTTTTAGGGCATTGCTTTAAAATAATAAATTCTTCAAATTTCTTAACTTTTGGTTTTTTATAACAAACAAAAGTATAATTAGAATTTAATTGTATTTCAATTTCTTTTAAAATTTTATTTATAAAAGCTCTCGTTAAAACAATCTCTCCATAATAAAAAATATTGTACTTTTTTAGTATTTTATTAAAAGTTGTTATAATTAAATATTTATCATTATAAAAACAATTTTTTAATACAATCTTTTCATTTGGACAATCAAACCAAATATTTTTTCTATCGTATTTAGAAAATATATTGTTTTTTGACGAATTAAATATATCTTCTCAAA
>JAQUZI010000016.1:8120-11278 GCA_028691405.1 Minisyncoccota bacterium | reverse complement strand
TTTGCGCCAAAAACAATTGGTACAATCATGGAAAGATTTGGATTTAAAGAAGATGAAGCAATTTCTCATTCCATGATAACCAAATCAATTGAAACTGCTCAAAACAAAATTGAAGGTATTAATTTTGATATTCGTAAACATGTTTTAGAGTATGATGATGTTTTAGATCAACAAAGAAAAGCCATATACAATAAAAGACAAGTTTTAATATTAGAAAACGATGGTCAGAAAATTAAAGAATTAGCATTAGGTTTAATTGAAGATAAGATTTCTAAAGATTTAAAAAATATAGATTTGAAAAAAGAAAGCATATCGCAATATTTAGAAACTTTAAATATATCAATTGATGAAGATGTTATTAATAAAAATATGCAAAATCAAAACAAATTGTTTTATGCTATTTTTGAAAATATTCGTCAAATATATTTTAAAAAAGAAGAAGAAGTTGAAAATTTCAATCAAATAACTAGATCAGTTGTATTAAGTATCTTAGATAGTTTATGAATGGTCCATTTAGAAAAAATGGAGCAGCTTCGTGATAGTGTTTCACTTAAAGCATATTCTAATATTGAACCAATTGTTGCCTATAAAAAAGATTCTTTTGTTTTCTATAAAGAGTTATGAAATAGTTTATCTAACTATATCTTAGGGTTCATTTTGCGTTTTGAAAAACAAAATATGCAAGCACAACCAAAGAAAAATGTTGTTATCTCTGGAAGTACAAAGAAAGTTGGGCGCAATGATCCATGTCCATGCGGTTCTGGTAAAAAATATAAACATTGTTGTGGAAAATAATATTTATAAATAAAATATTAAAATTTAAATATGGAAACACCTATGCTTGATAGTATAAAAAATAAAAACATTTTAACTGAAAAATTATTAACCATTTCATACATTAGGAAGGGAGATGAAGTCTTAATGGGTTTGAAAAAGCGTGGTTGAGGTGCTAATAAATGAAATGGTTTTGGCGGGAAATTACAAGCAGGTGAGACAATTGAACAAGCCGCAAAAAGAGAAATAAAAGAAGAATGTAATTTAGAGGTTTTAAATCTTATTCCTTTTGGCACGATTGATTTCTATTTTAATGAGGGAGATGATTATATTAATATATGCCATATTTTTATTTGTGATGACTATATTGGTGATATTATTGAAACAGAGGAAATGGAACCAAAATGATTTAAAATTAATGAAATTCCTTTTAGTCAGATGTGAAGAGCTGATTCGTTTTGGCTTCCAATAATTTTAAATAATAAAAAAGTAAAAGGAGAATTTTTGTATGACAAACCTTCTTCTCTTGATTATGATCCTAAGATATTAGAATATAAGATAGAAGAATATGATTAATATCTTTAATCCAATTGATTATAAAATAATTAGAAAATTTAAAAAATTAGACGACGAGGGTAATTATGAAGAAATATTAAAGATTGAAGATGAATTATTAAAAAAAGTTAAGATTATTGAAAATAACGAACCATTGGTATTTTTGAAAGATCATCTTGATAAAGATATATTTATTGATTTGGTTGATTTAGATATAGACATTAATAATAAGGAAAGATTGTTTTTAAGAAAAAAAGTTGTTCAAATGCTTAATAAAGCTCAACGTAAATTACCTAAAGGTTATCATTTGATAATTAAAGATGCTTTTCGATCAAAAGACATGGTTCTTAAAATGTATGATAAGTATTTTAAAAAAATAAAAGAAGAAAAATCAAATTTAACTGAAAAAGAGATAGATTTATTTATACGTAATAAATTAGCTATGCCAGATGATTCTGTGCCGCCTGGGCATATGACTGGTGGTGCTGTTGATGTTGTTTTATGTGACGATAATGGCAAACATATTAATACTCGAGATCCTAATTACAATTTTTTAAACAACCCAAAACATCAATATACTTTTGCTAAAGATTTATCACCTGATATTAAAAGAAACAGAATGATATTATATAAAGCATTAACTCGAGTTGGTTTCTCTAATTTTTTTAAAGAATATTGGCATTATTCATATGGAGATGGTTATTGAGCCTTAAAACATATGAAAAAAATATCTTTTTATGGTATTCCCAAAATTAATAAATACTAAAAAACATATATGGCAAATAATTATGAAGAAATTGAAGCTAAGTTTTTAAATATTAATATAGAAGATATTGAGAAAAAACTTAAAGAAAATGGAGCTACAAAAGTTGGCGAATACTTCCAAAAATGAGTAACACTTGATTATCCAGACTGAAGATTAGACAAAGAAGGGGCTTGAATACGTTTAAGAGATGAAGGCAATGGAGAAATTAGCCTTTCATACAAAAAAAGATTAGGTATGGCCAGTAAAAAAAGCGGTAATAACGATCTAGGCATGCAAGAGATTGAAGTAAAAGTTAATGATTTTGAAAAGACAAAATTGATTTTTGAAACACTGGGTTTTACTATTAAACATTATGCAGAGAAAAAAAGAATTAGATGAACAAAAGAAGAAACAGAATTTGATATTGATACTTATCCCGAGCTTGAACCATACATTGAAATAGAAACAAGTTCTTGAGATAAAATTGAAAAAGAAGCTAAATTATTAGGTTTGAATTTTGAAGATAAAAAAATATTTTCTTCTAATCAAGTTTATGCGTTAAAAAATATAGATGTTAGCAAATTGATAAAAATTAGTTTTACCGAAGGATTGGTTGAAAAAAGCAATTAAACAATAATATTATGTCAGAACCAAAATTTATACCTAAACCAGGACAAGTAGACTATACTAATATTAGATATTGTCCTACAATTAATTGTATTATTAAATGCAATGACGAATTTTTATTATTAAAAAGAAGTCCTGATTTAAATCTCTATCCCGGTCTTTGGAATGGGGTTAGTGGTTTTTTAGATGATCACCAAGACATTCAAGATAAAGTCAGAGAAGAATTAAAAGAGGAATTAAATATTTTAGAAGACAAAATATCTTCTATTAAAGTATTTAATCCTTTTTACAGAGAAGAAAAGGAATACGATAAAACATGAATTGTATTTCCTATTTTAGTTGAAATAAATTCCAAAGATTTAAAAATTGATTTTGAGCATTCAGAATATAAATGATTTAAAATCGACGAGTATCAAAATATTGCAAAATCATATAAAATTATTTCAGATATACCGAT
>JAQUZI010000016.1:0-8020 GCA_028691405.1 Minisyncoccota bacterium | reverse complement strand
CAATTTAATGGGCCGCTAGATTTACTTCTTCGTTTAATCGAAGAACGTAATCTTGATATAACAGAATTTTCTTTATCAGATGTTACAAATGATTATCTAGAATATATAAAACAAGCTGAATCAAATTCTAATGAATTAGCTGATTTTTTGGTTATTGCATCAACTTTGATTTTAATAAAATCTAAAGCAATTCTCCCAACCCTTGAATTATCTCCAGAAGAGACAGAAGAAATTCTTGATTTGAAAGAAAGATTAATTATTTATAAAATATTCAAAGCAAAAGTACAGCATATTGATAATTTATATCAACAAAAAAATTATTTATGTAGCCATAGGCCTTTTATTAATGTTGAAGTAATATTTTCTCCACCCAAAGATATTAATTTAGAGATGATTAAACAAGCTTTTGAAAATGTATTGGATCTATATAAAAAAGAAAAAATAGTATTACCAACTAAGAAGGTGAAAATTCTAGTTAATCTAAAAGATAGAATTAATAACTTATTATCTATTTTTAAAGGCAAAAATAAATGTAATTTTAATGAAATATCTAGTAATAAAGAAGATAAGATTAGCACGGTAGTTACATTCTTAGCTATTTTGCATTTAGCAAAGGACGGGTTTATCACCCTGAATCAAGATAATAATTTTGGAGAGATAGGTATAACTTCAAATGAAATTAATTAAACTTAAAAAACAATCATGGAGGAAAATCAAATAAAATTAAAATATTTAGTTGAGGGTGTATTATTTGCTTCTGGCGAACCAATATCTTTAGATAAATTAAGTGATTTGTTGTCTTCAACAAAAGAAGATATAGAAAATAGCATTTTAGAATTAATAAATGAGTACCAAGAAGAAAATCGTTGTTTTGATATTATTAAGAACGGAAGTGAAAATAAAATATTATATCAAATTGTGACTAATAAAAATATATCTTCAATCGTTCAAAAGCTAAACAATACTGTTTTAGAAGGAGATTTAACTAAAAGTGCTTTAGATGTGTTATCTATTGTTATGTATCGTGCTCCTTTAAATCGTTCTGAAATAGATGATATTCGAGGTGTTAATTCCTCTTATATCTTAAGATCTTTAGTTTTAAGAGGTCTAATTAATCGATACCAAAATCCCGATCGTCGAAATGAATATCTTTATGAACCATCTTTTGAATTATTAAAACACTTAGGTATAAATGATGTGTCTTGCCTTCCTGATTTTGAAGAATTGCATAGCTCTAGTTTAAAAGATTTAATCCAAGAATCATTAGATCTTGATAAAGAAAAAAGTGAAATAAATAAGGATACAGAAGGAAACAATTAGTTGATTTTTTAGTAAAAATGATATAAAATAATCTTAGTATTTCAATAATTAAATCATGATACATGTGATCCAAAATTGCAAAAAACTTAATTCTGTTGGTTTTATTAGTTTTAATAGCTTTTGTTATATTAAATGTAGCAAGTAAAAAACTTAATATGTCTAATGCTGATGTAAAAGTTGAAAATTTAAAACAAAATGAGCCTACTAATAAAAATATTTCGTCTAAAATACCAGCTACTTTTAATTTAGACCTAGAGAGTGATATTGTTTTAATCAGTAATTTAAATACTGGGCGTGTTTTATTCCAACAAAATGCAGATCAAAAAACAAGTACCGCTTCAATTGCTAAATTATTAAGCGCTATTGTTGTTTTAGAAAATATGGATATTAATGAAATTATTAATATCAATGATACAATTTACAATTCTTTACCTTCTAAAACAGATTTAGTATTAACTGAAAACATTAAAATCATTGATTTGCTGAAAATGACTTTAATTATGTCTTCAAATGATGCGGTTAGTGCTTTAGCCAATCATTTAGGATATTATGATTTTCTCGCTAAAATGAATTTAAAAGCCAATGAAATTGGCATGTATAATTCACATTTTGATAATCCTATTGGCTTTGATAGCGAAGGTAATTATTCAACCGCTTTTGACCTATTTCAATTAGCAAAATATGTTTATATTAACTTTCCTTTAATCGGAGAAATAACTAAAAGCAATGCAATTACAATTAAATCTGAATCAAATATTGATCATTTAGTTGTGCCTACAAATTTAGTTGTTGATAAATTAGAAAATTTTTGAGGTGGTAAAACAGGAACAACGCCTAAAGCTGAAGAAGCATTACTTTCAATCTTTGAAATAGAAGCAAAAGATAATAAATATCCTTATACAGCTATTATTATTAAATCTAAAAATAGATTCTCTGATATTAAAAAAATATCAAAATGAATAGCTAACAATAATAAATTTTTAACAAATTATTAAAATTAAAATATGCAAGAGCAAATTATATCTCAAGTAGTTAGAATTTTTACTCTCGGTGGGATATCAACTGTACTTTCTTTTATATTTGCGCCTTTATTGTTAAAGTTTTTAATAAAAAATAAAGTTTATAAGCGAATACGCTTAGATAAAAATGCACCTATTTATACAACAATGCATCAGAAAAAGAGTGGTACACCGACAATGGGTGGTATTATATTCTGATTAATTACTTTCTTTATTGCCTTTTCTATTTTAATTTTATCTTTTGTTTTTCATGGTGTATGAGATTTTCTTAATTTTGTTACTCGTGAGCAAACAATTCTTATTCTAGGATCAATGATGCTAGCTGCTTTAATTGGTGTTGTTGACGATATTTTTCTTATTTATCGTATTGGGCCTAAAGGAGGTGGTTTGCCAGCAATGACTAGAATTATTCTTCACACTTTTATTGCGTCTATCGGTGCTTGATGGTTTTATGTTAAGCTAGAATGAGATGTATTGTATGTTCCTTTTGTTGGTACTGTTCATTTAGGTTGATGATATATCCCTTTCTTTATCTTTATTATTATTGCTACTGCTTTTTCTATGAATGAAACAGATGGATTAGATGGTTTAGCTGGTGGGGTATCATTTATGGCTTTACTCCCGTATATTATCATTGCCTTTCTTTTAGGTAGATTTGATTTAGCTGCTTTATTAGCCGTTGTTATGGGTGGCGTTCTTGCTTTTCTTTGACATAATATTCATCCAGCTAAATTCTTTATGGGTGATACGGGATCAATGACATTAGGTGTTTTATTTGGATTTTTAGCCATGTATACTAATACTGCTTTGCTATTACCATTCTTTTTATTTATTCCTTTTATTGAAGCATCTTCAGTTATTATTCAAACATTTTCTAAGAAATTTCTTAAAAGGAAAATATTTCCTTCAACTCCAATCCATCATAGTTTTGAAGCCAAAGGTTGGCCAGAAACAAAAGTTACTATGTCTTTTTGATTAATTCAAGGTATGGGTATGATTTTTGGGTTGTTAATATATCTACTTAGTGTATTAAAAGTTTAAAATGCTATTTAAAATATTAAATATTATATGGCTAGCCATGCTACCAATATTCGAATTACGTTTAGCTTTACCTTTTGCGTATTTCAAGTATGGCTTTAATATTTATGAAAGTTTTCTGCTTTCAGTTATTGGTAACATGCTACCAATAATTTTTATTCTTTATCTTTTAAAGTTTTTTGTTAAAATTCTTTCTAAAAATATTTTTTTTAAAAAAATATTTGATTGAGTATTTTTAAGATCAGAAAAAGCTTTTTCTAAAAATTATGCTAAATGAGGGAAGTTAGGGCTAATATTTTTTGTTGGCATTCCATTACCAATTACTGGAGCGTGAACTGGTTCTATCGCTAGTACGCTTTTTAAAATTAAAACCAAAGATGCTTTTTGGTTAATATTTTTAGGTGTTTTGCTATCAGGTGTTATAGTTTCTACTATTTGTTTGTTATTTGAAAATATAGCATTAAAATGATTTTTGTAATTTGGACTCTTAGCTCAGCTGGTTAGAGCGCGTCGTTCACATCGACGAGGTCAGAGGTTCGAATCCCCTAGAGTCCACTAATTTTAAATATTTAATATATATAGCCAAACTAAAAATAAATATCAATAAAACTTTTGTATTTTTTTAAAAAATCTGATATTATTTATATATATAACAATTTAAATTAACAATATGTGAGGAAAATTTATGCGTTGAGGTATTATAATTTTTTTTGTAATGATTCTATTGATTTACAGTGAATCTATTTTAAGTTTTGGTAAAAAATTAAGATACAAGCAAAAAGGGTATACTATTTGTAATGATTACAAATGTATGAATGATAATATGCAAAAATGCCAAAAAGCGTATTTAAATGTTCAATCTGGATTTAAATGAGTTGATTTATTTGTTCAAGGATACAAAGATAAGAAATGCGTTTATCAAGTCAATCGTTATACTGGCGATGGATACATTTGTTCTTTTGGTGGAGAAGTTTTTTCTAAAGATTTAGTTGATGAAATTTTTGGTGTTCACAAAGGCTTAAGGCAAGAGATAATTGACAATTGTCAGCCAACAATTATTAATAAATAAACTATATGCAAATATCTTTATTTGTAAAACTTATTATTTCTCTTTTGCTAGGATCTGTAATTGGCCTAGAAAGAGAAAAAGGGAATGATAGAAAACAAGAAATGTGAACTCTTGGTGGAGTTAGGACATTTGCTTTAATATCATTCTTAGGTTCAATCTCTGGCTTTCTATTTATTAATAAAGATTATGTTTTATCTAATATTATATCTAGTTTTGTTCTTTTGTTGATTCTAATCTACTATTTTGTTACTGCTTTTAAGGCCAATAGTACAGGCTTAACAACTGAGATCTCAGCATTACTTGTTTATTTAATTGGTTTTCTAATTGTTATTGATATTATTCCTGTTTCTGTAATTGTTGCCTTCTCAATTATTTTAATTTTAATTTTGTCTAATAAAAAGCCAAGCAAAAAATTGGCTTCTAATATTACTAAAAAAGAGTGAAATTCTTTTTTGAGTTTTGCTATTATTTTATTAGTTATATTGCCTTTTCTTCCAAATACCGATTACAAGATCAAGGATATTTTCTTTTTAAAGAATATATCTTTTAGTTCATCTGTTCAAGAATTATCAATTGTTAATCCATATAATTTGTGATTAATTATTGTTTTAATTTCAGGTATTAATTTACTAGGATATTTATTACGTAAAAAATTCGGGAGTAATAAAGGTATATATTTATGTAGTTTTTTTGGTGGATTTATGTCATCAACTCTCACTAATCACTTATTAACTGAAAGAAGCAAAAAAGAAAATGAAGAAGATCAAAACAATTTAGCCATTGGTAATATTTTAAGTTACATAGCTTCGATTATATCTGTTAGTTTTTTTATAGGTATTCTTAATTCTTCTTTATTAATGAAAGCAATGCCTGGTATTATCTTTATTATATTATCCAGTATTGTATATATTATATTTCTAAAAAACAGAAAACAAAAGAAATGTCCTTTAAAAATGGATGTTGTGAAAGAAGAATCTCCTGATCTTTTATTAATACCAGCGGTAAAATTTGCTTTATTGATAATATCTATTAAAATTATTGTTGGTTTAGTATTAATATTATGAGGTAGTAGTTGGTTTATAGTTGCCGCTTTAATTTCTTCATTGACCGGAATTGATGCTATTATTATTAATTTATCTGAAATGGCTCAAAAAACTATTACTATTAATTATGCTATTTTAGTAATATTATTAATTAATAGTTTTAATTTGTTAGGTAAATGAGCTTATTCATGATGAAAGGGTGGGAGAAAGTTTAGTCTGCTTAATTTTGTACTGTTTATTATTGTTACTGTGTCCAGTTTTGTTTGGTATTTATACGCCGTATAAAGGTCGTCAAATTTAAAATACTAAAAAGATGTTATGTTTAAAAAAATGCTTGGTTTTAAAAACATATATGTATCATTATTAATTTGATCATTTGTAATTTGAATTTGCTTGTTAATAGCGCTATTTATTAAAAGAGACGAGATACGTCTTTGAAAAATAAATCATGATCTAGAGAAACAAGGTTTTAATATTTGTAAAACATATAATTGTTTAAAAGAAAATATTCTTTTATGTAATAAATCATTTTTATATTCAGAAGCAAATACTGAATATTTTTTAAAGGAATTTGTTTATCCAGAAGATGATAAATGCGTATACGAAATTCTTAAAAGTGACAGAACTGGTATGAAATGCTATTTTGATAAAGAGTTACTCACCGAAAGTCTTGTTGAAAAAATAAAGATTTCTAATTATACTAGAGTTAAAGAAATTCAAGATAATTGTAATTTGATTAGTTATTAATATTGTTTTTTCTATCTTTTTCTGTTAAATTATTCATAACATTAAACTAATTTTATGAAAGCTATTGATTTAAATAAAGTAAATAAAATGTTTTTTTCTGGTATTGGTGGCATTGGCACAAGTTCAATTGCCAAGTTTATGTATAAAAGTAAAAAGCAAGTAAGCGGATCTGAATTAGTTAATTCGGAAATTGTTGAGCAATTAAAAAAAATAGGTATTAAAATTGTTATTGGGCAGAAGGCAGAAAATATTAAAAAAGATATTGATCTTTTTGTTTATTCTCCTGCTTTACCGTATAACCATGTTGAGCGAAAAGCTGCTAGAAAATTAAAAATACCAGAAATTTCATATTCTGAAATATTAGGGTTGTTAAGTAAAGAATATAATACCATTGCTATTTCTGGTACCCATGGTAAAAGCACAACTACCGCCATAACTGGCTCTATTTTTGAATATGCTAAAAAAGACCCTAATGTTATTATTGGATCTAAATTAAAACAATGACATGGCAATATGCGCATGGGGAAATCAAATATTTTAATTGCTGAAGCTTGTGAATGGAAAGCTCATTTTTTAGAATTACACCCCAATACAATATTAATTAACAATATTGAATTAGACCATCCTGATTTTTTCAAATCTGAACAAGATATGATTAATACTTTTCAAAAATTTGTAAAAAAATTAAAGAAAAAAGATTTGTTAATTATTAATGCTGATTGTAAACAATGTAAAACAATTGAAACTAAATCTAAGATTTTTAAATTTGGAATTAAAACTAAAGCAGATTTAATTGCTAAAAATATTAAAATTAAAAATCAAAAACAATCTTTTGATTTGTATTTGAATAATAAATTATTAACAAATATAGAAACACATTTGCCAGGCATTATTAATATATATAATATTTTAGGCTCTATTTCTATTGCTATTAATTACGGAGTAGATATTAATTCTATTAAAGAATCAGTTTCTAAGTTTGATGGTTTATGAAGGCGATTTGATCGAGTTGGGTATTTTGATAGTAAAAACAAATTTAATTTAATCAAAGATATTAATAAAGTTGATTTCAAAAATACAAAATTATTAATATCTGATTATGGTCATCATCCAACAGCAATAAAACAAACACTAAAAGCCGTTAAAGAATTTTATCCAAATAAAAAAGTAATCTTAGCTTTTCAACCTCATGAACATACTCGCACCAAAGTATTATTAAAACAATATATTAATGCTTTTGATATTGCCGATTTTGTTATTCTTGAAGAAATATATACTGTTCCAGGAAGAGAATCTAAAAAAGAAATTGAATTAATAAGTTCAGAAGAGGTTATTAAAAAAATTAAAAAACATAATCCAAAATTAAATATTGTTTATGCGCCTGATAACACAAGTGTTAAATCTTTAATTAAATCAAATTTAAAGAAAGATTCAATTGTAATTGTTATGGGAGCAGGGGCAATCTATAACATAATTAAAGAATTATAACAAGACAGTATGTAACATTTACTGCATTTATTCGTCTACATCGTTACAGGTATTACCTGTATTTTTTACACTCTAAAAATAAAAAATAAAATGAAAAATATATTAAAAAACTACATATTACTAGTTAAAAAATACAAGAAAAACTTTTTTCTATTATACGCAGTCCTACTTTTAGCTTGAACAATGATGTCTGTTCAACCAATGTTTTTCAAATGATTTACAGATGCAATCGTTGATCAAAATTGAAATATATTATTCCAATTATTAATTTTTCTAGGAGTATTTGAATTAGCATG
>JAQUZI010000054.1 GCA_028691405.1 Minisyncoccota bacterium | reverse complement strand
CCATAATCACTTTTACTTGGTATATTTTGCAAATTAGGCGTGTCTGAAGATAATCTTCCTGTTGCTGTGCCTGTTTGCACAAATGTTGTATGAATCCTACCATTCTCATCAATAAAATTAGGTAAAGTTTTCAAAAATGAAGTTTCCAGTTTTTTCAATTCTTTAAATTTTAATATCTTAGAAATACACGGATGTAAATAAATAAGTTTCTCTAATTCATTGCTATTAGTTGAAATATTTTTAGTTGTAGTTTTTGCCAACCCTTTTGTTGGTAATTTTAATTTTTCAAACAACACTTCTGATAATTGCTTTGGTGAATTAATATTAAATTCGGATTTTGTTAATTCAAAAATCTCCTCCTCTAAATTTAAAATCTCTAAATAAATCTTATCTTTTATCTTTTTTAATTCTCTTGTATTTAAGCAAATCCCTCTTTTTTCCATCTTGGCTAAAACTAATGTTAAACCACTTTCAATTTCTTCTAAAACAGTATTCAATTTTGAATTAATAATTTTACTATGAATAACGCCTAAAATATTATTAAATAATTTTATTCAATCTTCTATCTCGTAATTTTGAATAAAACTAATTGCTTTATTGTTTTTAACATTAAACTTCTTTATTAAAGATTCTATTGAATAATCTTTTCTATCTGGGTCTATTAATCAAAAAGCTAGTTTTAAATCATAAAATCTAATATTTTTTAATTTATCAAAATATTTATGATACATTTTTTTACTGTCATATGTATGTATTTTACAATCACCAAACAATTCAAAATTAATATCATCACCAAGATATATATATCATAAATCATCTTTATTAAAAAAGCAAGTTAACCCGTCTTTTTCAATATTTAAATCTCGATTATCAAATAAAAATACTTTAGAATTTTTATCAAAATTATCAAAAAAATCTTTTTCACTATTACATTCTTTTATTTCAACATCATCTTTTAAATCTTTTTTTGTGCTTTTATTAAATTCTGATAAATTAAGTTTACTAATTAATGAATTAAACCCCTTTTCTTGTAAAAACTTTAAAACATTTCCCTTCTTATTAAAATCAAATTTTGTATCTTCTAAATTTAATTCAACATCAACATCTTTTTTAATCAAAGATAGATGCTTACTAAACATCGCTTCGTCTTCATTTTCTTTTAAAATATTTAATATTTTTTTATCTTTATTATCCTTACTTTCTTCTATGTATTTATCAATGTTCTTATACAAATTATCCAAACTATCATATTGTTTTAATATATCAATCGCCCTTTTTTCTCCTACGCCTTTAACTCCCGGAATATTATCAGAGGGATCTCCTTTTAAAGCTTTAAAGTCTACAAATTGATCAACTCTTATACCATATCTATCCTCAAAAGCTTTAATGTTATAAACTGAGCTATTACTAATTCCTTTTTTCAAAGTTCATACATTCACTTTATCAGTTAATAATTGTAATGTATCAAGATCTCCTGATACAATAATAATATTAATATCTTCCGCTTTAAATTTCTCACACACGGTACCAATTAAATCATCCGCTTCAAACCCTTGTTTTTCTAATATTGTTACTCCAAATCTACTTAAAAAATCTTTGATCATTGGAATTTGATCATAAAAATTATCAGGATTCTTTTTTCTTTGAGCCTTGTATTCTTCAAATTCTTTATGACGAAAAGTTTCTCCCTTAACATCAAAAGTTGCTACAATATAGTCTGGATTAATTTCAGAAATAGCTTTTAAAAAAATCAAACAAAAACCATAAACAGCATTAACCAAAACTCCTTTTGGATCAACTAAACCTGGTAACGCATGATACGCCCTATGAATTAAAGCATTACTGTCTACAACCATTAATGTTTTTCTGTCTTCGTGCATATTCCTAATATTAATATATTATTAGTATAGCACAATTTGTAACAAAAAAACAAGCAGAAATGCTTGTTTTATAACTTCAAATATTTCATTAATTCAAAGACTAAATAAGCTGGCCATAAAAGAGATTTAAATGCACCCGTAAATAAAGATCATAAGCCATTCATATTAGATATAAAATAAACTAAAGAACCAATAAACCCTAATTTATAGATAATACCCATTTCTTTTGTATAATTAATATCTATATGTTTTTTAAAAAAATCTTTGGATTTTTTACTATCATCAGTATTTTCCTCTCGAATAACTTTTACTTCTTGAATATTTTCATCCATAATAATATGTTTAATGTTATTAACACATATATATTAACAAATTTTTAAAATTTATGCAATTTATATAAACCTTGATTTTTAGACAAAAATATAGTAATATAGAATTATTCATTGCGGGATCGTCTAATGGTAGGACATCGGCCTTTGAAGCCGAGTATCTTGGTTCGAATCCAAGTCCCGCAGCAAAAACACCGCCTTTTCAGACGGTATTTTTTATTTGCATAATAATAGATAATATGCCATAATAAAATTAATTACTTAACAATTAATTAATATTCAATGAATAATTACAACAATTTAATCGACTTTTTTATCAAAATTGATTCTTTAAAAAGAACTATTAGATACAGTTCTTGTCCTGATATTGTAAAAGAAAGTACAGCTGAT
>JAQUZI010000015.1 GCA_028691405.1 Minisyncoccota bacterium | reverse complement strand
TATTATGGAAATTAGGTAATTTAAAAACATTAGATTGAGCGGAAAATAAATTATTATCTTTATCAACAATACTAACTCAGCAAAAAATAGAATACCGATTTTTATTCAATTCATACCCAATTTCAATACCAATAGCAAAATCAGCTTCACAAATATTGCGCAATGCTTTTTTAGCCCTGTTAATAGATCCTTTTTTTGTGTCATTAGAAGTTATTGGTTGAGAGTCAACACCACTTTCAACATAGGTAGGAATAATACAATAATCAAGTTTTATCTCGTCCAAAACTTTTTTTAAATATTTAATTTTCTGATTTGAAGTTGTGCCTATTGCGATTTTATACATAAAGCATACGTTAAATAAATTTTAATTATTTAAATTATATCATATTTATTTAAAATACACATTACGTGTTAAGTAATATTCTTTAGAATTGAACTTTCTCAAAAAGATAACAAATCACATCTTTACCGGGGTTTTTGCAAAATAATTAAAATATATGATATAATATATACAATATATATTAAAAACTTTAATTAATATGAAAAATAAAAATATTTTAATAGTTTTATTATTAATTTTAATAGTGCTTACATTTTTTATTTTATGGCTAAAAAATATTTACAAGTTGACCGCTATAGAGCAAGAAATAATAGCACCTAAAATTACTAACTCTCCCAATATAGCAATAGACTCTAGTAATCTGCCTAATATTAAGACAATTGATACTAATACTGGGAAAAATATTTTTCAGGGTGTAGCATATGGCATACAAATAAATAAAACAACCAATAGTGTTGATTTATTTATTTCTAATAAGCCATCACATGTATCGTATTATTTGTCATCTAAATTACAAAACATACAAATATTAAACAGCAGTGGAGTTTTAAAAAAAGCAATATGAGGCGATCTACAGGAAGGATCAGTCTTTAAAATAATTGGCGGGCATGTAAAGGGAACAGGCGATTTTCGCTCTCTTCCTATAGAAAATTTTGAACAAATTATATTACTGTCAAAACCTAAATTAGGTATCAAAGAAAATTTTACCGGATCATTTACAGGGTCTGGGTCAATCGGCTGGGAATTTATTTTAGATAATAATCGGGGTCTAAAAATTAACAAAGGTGTTAATAATAATCCTAACTTTATTATAATAACTGAACCACAAAAATATTATCTGAAATTGGAAAATATGGAAGAAGCCTTATTATTACCAAATAATTATTCTGGTCAAAATATTCCTTATGCTGGAAAATCAATTATTTCAGGAGTTGCTATTTGCCCAATAGAAAACTACCCTTGTTTTATTAAATCTAATGAAGTTAGCATTTTAACTTTAAGAGATAAAAATCCTAATGATAAATTTAATGTCAAAGGAAAATTATCATACAGATTCAATCAAGGAGATGAATCAAATATCTTATTAAAAATTCCAAAAGCTGATGGGACTTTTTCTGATTCTAAGTTTTTACATATCAATTCTTCGACAAAAATATATTCATATAATAATAATTATAAACAAAATATTTCCTTCGATGAATATAAAACAATGGGATTTTCAAATTTAGATAAACCAGCAGATCAACTGACAACAACGGTTGAAGCTAAAGGAACTTTTATTTGCCCTCAATTAGCTGATATTGCTAGTGGAGCTAAAACTTTAATAGATTGTCATTATGTAGTAGATACGTTAATATTCAAAAATAACTAGGCCAATGTACAATAATCTTATTTTAAATTTTCATTTTAATCTTTTTTCTATTCAAAGTTCTAAAGGCGTTCAGGATTGGGAGCAAGGTATCCCTGATTTTTGTCAGGGATTTTTGTTTGCAAAATATCTATAAAATATGGTATAATATTAATAATTAAAATTTTCATTAACTATGCTATGAAAACAACAAAACAGGAAAATAAAAAAATAGCTGTCTATAAAGACAAGAAAAATAATATTCAAATTAAGGTTGATATAGACAAAGAAACCGTTTGGCTAACTCAAAAGGAAATGGGAATGTTATTTGATAAAGATATAAAAACAATTAATCGACATATAATCAATATATATAAAGAAGAGGAGTTGGATAAAAAATCAACTATCTCAGAAAAAGAGATAGTTCAACGCGAAAAAGACAGGTTAGTACAACGTAATCTGAATTACTATAATTTAGATGTCATAATTTCTGTTGGTTATAGAGTCAATTCCAAAGCTGGTACAGCTTTTCGTATTTGGGCTACTAATACTTTGAGGAAGTACCTATTAAAAGGATTTGTTTTGAATGAACACAGAATGTTGGAGCAACAAAAAAAAGAAGTTTTGAAATTACAAAATACTATCGCTATAATTTATAACAAAATTAAAACCCCTCTATTAGTTGGCCAAGAACAAGAGCTGATTGGTATTATCCAAAGATATACCAAATCTTTATCTATATTAAGACAATACGATCGTGGTTTACTTAAAAATATCGCTAACGTTAAAAGTAAATTTATTTTAGAATATGATAATTGTTTAATGGTTATTGATCAATTGGCAAAGGAGCTAGAAGTGAGAAAGGAACTCACAGAATTGTTTGGCAGACAAAATAATAATGAAAAATTAAAAAGTGTTATCGGTACCCTATACCAGACATTTGATAAAAAAGATCTCTATCCTACAGTTGAAGAAAAAGCCGCCCACTTATTATATCTAATTATTAAAGATCATCCGTTTATTGATGGTAATAAACGCATTGCTTCTATTTTATTTGTTTATTTCTTAGAAAAAAATCAATTTTTATTTAATAAGAATAACAAACCAAAAATTGAAGACAGTATGTTAGCTACTTTAGCTTTGTTAGTCGCGATTAGCGACTCCAATGAAAAAGAAGTAATGATTAATTTGATTATTAATTTAATAAAGACATAGCGTTAAATAATTCAAATTATTTTTAATTTTTTCTCAATCCAAAATTCTAAAGACGTTCAGGATTGGGAGCTAGATACCCCTGACTTAGGTCAGGGGTTTTTTAATTTGCAAAAAAGATAGAAAATTGGTATGATATATATAATATATAATAAAAACATTAAATTTAAAATATGATTGATTCTTTAATTGTAATTTTATATATTGTTTTCTCTATTGTATTATGTTTATTATTGTTTTTGGTTTTCCGTAGAGTAGCTCTTTGGTATTGGAAAATTGATAAAGCAATAAATTTATTAGAAAGAATAGCTGATGCCTTGGAAGCTGAAGTAGTAGAAGAAATAGAAGAAACTGAATAGTTCCGGGATAAATAATCGATATTTTTATAAAGAAATTTAATTAATACAATTAACTTTCAACCAAGATTAAAAAGTTACACAATAAATAATAAGTTATAAATATGAAAAGGATACTCATTGACGTTGGTTCATCTACTGTAAAAGTATATAAGCTTGATGATGAAATTCTTAGTTTGGTATTACAAAAAAGCATCCCTTTCAAAAATGGCTTTGATAATCAAAAAGGTTTATCAGAACAATCAAAAAAAGAGCTATTTAATCTTTTAAATATTATTAAGATAGAAAACCACCAAACACCTATTAGTATTTATGCCACAGCGCTTTTTCGTAAACTATTGCCTGAACCTCAAAAGAATTTTGTTAACGAAGTTTTGAAATTAACCGGTTTGCATTTTAATATTATCAGCCAAGAACTCGAAAGTCATTATTTAGAAAAAGCTTTATTAGATAAATGTTTTTTAAGTGATCAAATTTTAATTATTAATATAGGCGGTGGATCTACTGAATTAATCATTGTTAATAATAAACAAGTTGTTGACAGATATAATATTGATTTTGGCGTTAGCACTGTTATAAATAATTTTCCTGGCATTAATGAGTCGATATCAGCAGTTGATATAGACACTGTTATTAATTATGTAAAAAACTTATTGCCATATATTAAAACTAACCCCCAAATTGCTTTTTATACAGGTGGGGAATTAAATTATATGATTCTTACTAAATACACTTTAACAACTAATACATTGTTTCAAGATAACGATCATCCTTTTATGATTGGCTTAAAAGAATTTCAAATCAAAAACGAAGCCATTTACAAAGAAATTACTTTAAAAGAATTAGAAGAGTTGATGCCAGAAAATCCAAAGTGAATGTGCGGAGCTAGAACCTGTAGTGCTATTGCTCAAGCTATATGTGAAAAATATAATATTATTACAATTATTCCTTCTGATTCTAATATAATTAATGGAGTTGTTAGGGAATAGTTATTTTATTAGTTACCAAGGGTTTTTAAAATATTGACACAATAATGAAAATGTTTTATTTGCAAAAAAGAAGTAGTTTGGTATAATAGTAATAAATAAAACTATAAAAAGAAATATGAAATTAACAATAATTGGTAGTGGAACTTGTGTTCCTACAGTTAAGAGAGGGTCTCCTGCAAATTATTTACAAATTGGCAAAAAGAAAATTTTAGTTGATTGTGGTCCTGGCACTGTAAGGCAAATAGTAAATGCAAAAATAGACTACAGAACAATAGATATGGTTTTTTTAACTCATTTTCACAATGATCATGTTTCTGATCTTGTAGCGTTGATTTGAGCTTTGTTTTGTACCCCAGGGTTTAATAGAAAAAATGATTTAATTTTAATTGGTCCAGTTGGATTAAAACAATTCTTCGAAGATTCCATTAATCTCAACAAAGATGGAGAGCAATGATCTAAAAATAAAAAAATAAAGATTAAAGAAATAAAAAATAAGATAAAATTTGAAGAATTTTCTGTGGAATGTAACAAAACAATTCATACCAAATCAAGTATTGCCTATAAATTTATTGAAAAAGATAGAAGTTTGGTATTTTCTGGGGATTGTGATTATGATGATAAATTTATAAATTTTTCTAAAGATGCTAATGTATTATTACTTGAATGTTCTTATCCTAATAGTTTAAAAAAGAAAGGACACTTGATTCCTAAAGAGTGTGGATTAATAGCACAAAAGGCAAATGTTAGGAAATTGATTCTAAATCATATATACAATTATTCTTCAGGTAAGATTAGAGTAGATCAGACAAAAAAGTTTTTTAGGAATACAGTCTTAGCAGAAGATTTTATGAAAATTAATATTTAACAGATATAATAAATAATTTTCAATCTAAAAAATATTTACAAAATATGATATGATAAAGATAATAAAAATTTAAATCAATTTCTATGAAAACAGCAATTATTACTGGAGCAAGCGATGGTCTTGGGTTAAAAATTTCTGAAAAACTTTTAAAAAATGGTTGAAAAATCATTGGGTTATCAAGAAATAAGCCTAATATCGATATTGAATATATTAAAACAGATTTAAGTAAAGAAAGTGATATTAACAATGCTATTAATGAAATTAAAAGAAGATATCCAATATTCCATTCCTTAATTAACTGTGCTGGTGTTATGAGCGTTCAAAAAATGAAAAATTTAGATTATTCCGAGATTAACAACTTGTTTAAAATAAATGTTTTAGCACCAATAAAACTTATTTCTGGCTTGATAGAAAATATTAAAACAAATGAAGCAGACATTGTTAACGTTGGTTCAACAGTTGGATTTAAAGCCTATGAAGATCAATGTGCGTACGGTTCATCAAAATGAGCTCTTCGTGGTGTAACGGAAAATTTACAACTGGAATTAAAAGGAACCAAATGTCGCGTAATCGGTTTTAACCCAGGTGGCTTCAAATCTAAAATTTTTGAAAAAGCTACTGGAATAAAGCCAAATTTGGATGCCTTCATGGAACCAGAACATTTAGCTGATCTTTTAGTCTATATACTTGAAATGCCAAAAACTTTAGAAGTTTCTCAGATAATAATAAATAGAAAATAATTTATAAAAAAGCTAGTGTTTACATATCTATTTTAATCTTTTCTCATCCCAAAGCCATAAAGTCGTTTAGGGCTGGAATTAGTATTATCAGTTTTGTTGGTATATCGTTTTTACTTTAGTATATCAAAAGGGTAGTTATTATCGGCATTTTTAATGTTTTGTACTAGAATTAAGATATTAGTTAAGTTTAGTACTGTAGATAAAGATATACTGATTTATCACAATACTATTGACTTTTTTGGCATTGTATGTTATCATTGTATTATAATACAATGATAACATACAAAACATTGTATTATGATGACATAAATACAATAAAATCATAAAATGAACCAAAAATTATTAGATATAGTAAAAAGACAAAAGATTAGTCGAGATGATTTTTTAAGTAGAAAATATTTACCAAGAACCCAACTTAAAGAAAAAAATGAGCTCTTAAAACCTAGTTTGATAAAGATTATAACTGGTCCTAGGCGTGCTGGAAAATCAATATTTTTACTCCTTTTATTAAAAGGTATTGATTTTATGTATGCCAATTTTGACGACGAAGAATTATTAAGTAGTATAGATAGTAAAGAAGAATTCTTAGACGCCCTTCAATTGGCTTATGGCCCTATAAAGACTATTTTATTAGACGAAATACAAAACTTAAGCAATTGGGATTTATTCTTGAATAAATTACAAAGGTATGGCTATAATGTCTTTGTAACTGGTTCCAATTCTAATTTATTAAGTAGTGAATTTGCTAGCTCTCTAACTGGTCGTTATCGAACATTGGAAATATTACCTTTCAGTTACAAAGAAAGTTTAGAGATTCTTAATATAGGTTCAGATGATAACACCCAAAAGTCATTTGCTGTCGAGCCATTACTCAAATATGGTGGCTTCCCAGAGATATTAATTAACAAAACTGATCCAGAAACTTTTTTAAGCAATTTGATATTTTCTATAATCTACAAAGATATTACTAAAAGATATAGCATACGAGAGCCTAAGAAAATAGAATTATTAATAAGTTATTTAATATCTAATACTTGCCAGAATCTAAGCCATTCTAAGATTTCTTTTGTTACTCGTATAAAAAATTATCGTACGGTGGATAAATATTTAGATTTCGTAGAAAATAGTTATTTATTCTTCTTTCTTTCAAGATTTGATAATAAACCTACTGCTAGATTGGCCTCCAACAAAAAGATATATGTTATTGATAATGGATTTTTATCTTATAAGAATTTATTTGTTTCGCCTAACTCTGGTGTTTATTTAGAGAACTTAGTTTTTACCGAATTAATTAAAAAAGGATTTAGTGCTAATTCTAATTTATTTTATTATAAAACCAAATCCAATAAAGAAGTAGATTTTGCTATAAAAGGTGATCAAAAGGGGATAACGCATTTAATTCAAGTTTGTTTCGATATTTCTAACGAGCAAACTGAAAAAAGAGAAGTAAATGCATTGATAGAAGCTAGTAACGAACTTAATTGTAATGATTTGATGATAATTACAATGTATGAGGATAAGGGAAAAATAATAGATAATAAAAAAATACAATTTGTGCCTTTTTGAAAATGAGCCTCTCAATAATATAATTTTTATAAAATTGATTTTAATATAGCTTTTAGATGTTTTTCTGCTCCAAAGTTCTAAAGGCGTTCAGGATTGAAAGAAATAGTGTTGGCAATGTGGTTAATTATATACTTAAATTAGATATATAAATATATTCATTTATTTGTTCTATTCTAGTTTTAACGCTCTTTACCGCACAGAGCTGGATATTCTCGACTTCTGTTAAACACTTTGCTTGTAAAATTAATTTAATTAATATCATAATTTATTACAATGTCCAATAATTTTTTATTAAATTTTGAAAATTTAGGCTATGCATGAATAAATCTAATTCAATTGATAAAGGAGAATGGAAGTTTAATTAACAACGAGATATTTGAAATTGAAAATATACAAATAAATATAAAAAATATTTCAAAAGATGATTTGTCACTGCAAGGAAAGCAGGAACGCAAAAATATAAAAGAAATGCATAAAGTCTTTTTTGAAAATGGGTTTAACCAATTTGGTCATTCGTATAAAAATTTTATTCACGGGCCAAAAGGTAGATCTGATTATATGGATATAGTAGAGGTTTTAAAAAACAATCTAGCAACAAAAAAAGCAGCTGTTGTTTTAGTTGGCAGCGATGAAAAAGTTCCCTGCTTATTAACAATACACTTTTTAGTTAGAGATAATATTTTATATACAAAATATTTTTCTCGAGGACAAGATATATATAATAAATATTACGCAGATTCTTTAGCTGTAAATGAAATATCTCAGAGAATATGTTCAATTTTAAAGATTGATTGTGGCCTGCAAACAGGGTTTATTAGTTCAGCACATATTTATAAAAAAGATATGAATAAAATTAATAATTTATTAAAGG
The DNA here is from genome assembly GCA_028691405.1 of Minisyncoccota bacterium. Taxonomy (GTDB): domain Bacteria; phylum Patescibacteriota; class Minisyncoccia; order UBA6257; family JAKLIH01; genus JAKLIH01. The sequence continues at coordinate 3,650 of JAQUZI010000015.1, read as the reverse complement.
CGCAAGCGTCTTTAATATTGGCTCATAAATCTACTACATAAATAGATTGTTTTTAATATTTATTAAATTGAAGAGTCAAAATTATTAACAAAAATAATGGCTTTCTATCTTGCATTAATGTTTGATATGTAGTATAATAAATGTAATAAATATTTTAATCAATAAATATGAAAACTAAACAAATTTTAATTATTTTAGCTTGTTTTGCTGTTATTTTAAGCTCATATTTTTATTATAACAGTATAAAAAAGCAAGAAGAGATGGTAAATAATAGTTTAGATTTAAATCAAGAAGTTATTAATATTGAGCCAATTAGAAACAAAGAGGAAAAATATTTATGGCCAAAAAGCCAATATTATAATGCGATTAATGATAGCCGAGGAGATATCACAGAACCAGATATTTATTATGAAGAAGAAATTATTGATAATAAAAAATATACAACACTTACAGGGTGGGTTAGAGTTAATAGTCTTAAAATTATTGATAATGCTTTGCATTTTAATCTTTATAAAAATTTGAGTGAAGATATAAAATTTAATGGAAGCGATTCTCAACCAGTACCAATTAATCTAATTAAAGTATGAGACAAAGGAGAAGAAAGAGAGCTAAAAGATTTAGCGTTATTTAACGAAAAAGAAATAATAAATATCAAAATTTATTATAAACAAAATCAGGATATTAGCGCTATATTAAAGTTATTATATGGGCAAGAAGTTTTAGCTAAAATACAAGAAAACGAATTTAAAGAATATGATAATACACAAGGCTCTATTAAAATAGACGATCCAAAACACATAAGTAATAATCTTCCTATTTTACAACAAGAAATATATAAAATAGTTTTAAAAGAGCCATATCTTGAAGAAAGAGTTATAACTTATGGAGCTGAAAGTACATTTAACGAGATAAACTATTATTATATTTGAGAAAAAGATGAAAACTATTATACGGCAATTAAATTTAATGATTCTGAATGGATAAAAGATATAGATCCAGAAAATAATGTTCAATATTGGCTTTTATCTGATGCATTTCTCGATCATTCAAAAAATCTATATCATTTAGATTTTTATTGCTCCGAATTTAATAAATCTTGTATAGCAATAATAAAAGCCAATACAATAGAATTCGATTTTAATATACCGAAGGATGATGGAGCTATTTTGTTTAATATAAAATACGAAGACGAAAACCCAAATAAATATTTATGGGAATCAGACAAAACAATTATTATAAACGATTATAATTATAATACATTTCCTGTTAATATCTCCAATTTTGTAGATAATAATCCAAAATTAAAAAAGCAGGACAATAATGAATATACTTCTCCAGGCATACTTTCTTTTGAGGGAGAAATTAACTGTGGTCAAATAAAATCTTTTGAATCCCCAAATAAATGTTCTCTAAAAGTTTTTGACCTATCTTTTAAATAAATACTATTATTTATTGACGAAGATAATGTTAAAACAATTTTTTAGTGGAGTTGCAATAGAATAATAAATTAAATCATAAAATATATGGAACAACATTTTAAGCCAAAATCACAAGATCAATTGCAAGCACAAGTTGAAGAATTCGGCGACAAAGGCGTAAAAGAATTTTCGGATGACCAAAAAAAAATACTTAAATATTCGTCTGAACTTGCCAAAATAGATGATATAAATAACTTACCTTCAGATTTATCTCCGGAATTAGTTGAATTAATAAATTCTAATCAAAAAAGATATGGCAATTTTTTATGCAAACTTAAAGAAAAGAAAAAAGAAATACAGTTTAAAAAAGAAAATATCGAACTTTTCAAAGAAAAATTTGAGCCGGCAATTAAAGAACTAAAAGAAAAAATTGAAAAAAATAATGCAAAAGATCAATATCTAGGCTCAGGTAGTAATGGAGATGCATATTGAATTGAAATTGAAGGAAAAAAATATGCTGCAAAATTTTCTCGTTCAAATGTGCAAGCAAATTTTGAAATTAAACCACTTCTACGCGCTAAGAATATAAAAAATGCAGCACAACTTGTGGCTTATTCTTTTGATTATAATGTTGTTATTATGGAACTGTTGCCAGGGAAAGATGTAACAAAATTTTCTTATTCGAATGTGCCTGAATATTCTGATAGAGATATAATTCAGCTTATTGAAACTGTGAAAGAGCTTGATCAAAATGACATTGTAATCGATCCAAAACCATCAAATTTTATTTATGATGAAAAAAATGGTTTTAGTGTGTTAGATTTTCATTTAAAGAAAACAAATAATAACTCTTTACCTGAGTCAATTATAGATTTAAGCACTGTTTTAACTACTGGAAAATATGAAGATCATATTTTAAGTAGATCAGATTACGAAGATCCTAATTATAAAGAAAAGTTAGCTAAACAAACAATAGAGTGAAATAAATCATATCTTCCGATGATGGTACGTTTTTTAACAATTATTCAGAACAAATATCCAGACATACTTGAAGAATATAAACGCATATATGCAGAGAAAGAGGCAAATCCTCGAATAAGTTCAAGCCCAATCATAGATAGAGAACATATACCAACTGACCATCCTGATCTTATACCACACCTTAAAAAATTAGAAGAAATAGGATTCTAAAATTAGACCTATTTGTTTAGGAATGACGATATTTATCAACATAATAATAAATTATCATAAATGGCAAACAATATTAATTTAAAAAAATAAACATGAATTGATCAATTATTATAATTATTGTAACCCAAATCCTTTTTACAACAAGTGATTTATTAGCTAGGAACTATATGCCAAAGCAAGGTTTTAGTTTAGAAACATTTTTAAGTAGTTGATTTTTAATATATTTTTTAATTAGAATAATTGCTATGTTTGGTCAACTATATGTATTTACAGTAATTGAATTAGGTAAAACAATGGCATTATTTGGAGCATTTTCAATTATACTTGCTAATGTATTAGGACTATTGGTTTTAAAGGAGATTTTATCTCCTGGTGCATATATCGGCGTAAGCCTTGCTGTTATAGCTTTTATTGTGTTAGCTTTAACCTAAAATTGATTTGTAAAATATTTTATATTATGATAAAATATATGTATATAAATTAAATATAAAATATGAAAATACGTAAAAACTCAATTGCATTTTGTGGTGCTAATTGAGGGGATGAAGGCAAGGGCAAGATAGTAGACCAAATTACTGATGCTAAAATATTCTTTCGTGATAATGGCGGAAGTAATGCTGGGCATACTGTTGAATTAGATAATGGCCAAAATATTAAATTACATCATTTACCATCTGGCATTTCTAAAACAAATAGTACCGTTATTTTAGGCAAAAATATGGTTATTCACCCAAAGGAATTAGTGCATGAAATTAAGGAAGCCACTAATTTTTTTAATAATCAAATTGCAGATATTAAAATTGATGAAAACGCATTGCTTTGTTTAGATACTCACCGTGCTTTTGAACAAACACTCAAAGATAGGAAAAATGGATGCCAAGGATCAACGGGTAGAGGTATAGGCCCGGCTTATGTTGACCAACTACATCGTTTCCCATTAACAATGAAAGATTTGCTTAATTGAAATGAAAAAAGGATATCAGATCATTATGATTTTTATCAATGTTTAGTTAAAGGCCTTGGTAAAGAAATATCTGAAGT
>JAQUZI010000053.1 GCA_028691405.1 Minisyncoccota bacterium | reverse complement strand
CTAGGAACATTTGAACCAATTAAAGTTGATGAGGTTGAAAAACATAAAATGCATACCGAGTTTTTATCAATAGATGATAAAGTGGCTAAAAGATTAACTAAGTATAAAAAAGAGGGTAAGAATATCGTTGCTGTTGGAACAACAGTTGTAAGGACATTGGAATCAATTTATGATGGAAATTTGTTTAGAACGGATGTTAATAAAACAAATATTTTCATATATCCAGGGTATAAATTCAAAGCAATAGATAAGTTTATTACTAATTTTCATTTTCCAAGATCAACGCCTTTAATGATGGTAGCTGCTTTTATTCAAAACAAGCAAAAAGATTTTGATGTATCAAGAAGTGAATTGTTGAGGATATATAAAATGGCGGTTGAAAAAGAATATTTGTTTTATAGTTTTGGAGAAAGTATGTTTATAATTTAAAAATACATTATGTTTAAAGTTTTAAAAACTTCTAAAAAAAATAAAGCAAGAATTGGTAAGCTAAAAACTGAGCATGGTTTTATTGAAACACCAGTTTTTATGCCACCAGCAACAAAGGGGTATTTGAAAAGTTTAGATGTTAAAGATGTTGATAATGCTAAAACACAAATGCTTTTGGTAAATACTTATCATTTGTATTTAAAACCAGGAGACTCGTATATTAAGAAGTTTGGGGGAATTCATAAATTCATGGGATGGAATAAACCTATTCTTAGTGATTCTGGTGGTTTTCAAGTTTGGAGCTTAAATAAGAGAGACCAGAAGTTAGTTAAAGTTAATGATCAAGGAGTTGAATTTACTTCAATTCTTGATGGAAGTAAACATATTTTTACACCTGAAAAAGCAGTTAAAATTCAACATAATTTAGGGGTAGATATTTTAATGGCTTTTGATCAATGTGCTTCGGATGAATTGAGTTTAAAAGAATCAGAGAATGTTTTAGATAAAACCAATAGATGATTAATGAGGAATATATCAGAGCATAAGAAGTTGAATAAAAGAAATGGTTCAAATAAATTGCTATTTGGTATTGCTCAAGGGGGGAAATACATTTCTTTAAGAAAAAAGGCGATAGACTTTATGAAGGATTTAGAAATTGATGGATTGGCTTTAGGGGGTGAGACTATTGGATATAACATGAAAGAAACTAAAAAACTATTAGATAATATATATGATATATTTCCTAAAGAGAAACCAATATATACAATGGGATTAGGAAGTAAGCCACAAGATATGATTGATGCAATTATACGAGGGGTTGATATGATGGATTGTGTTAATCCAGCTAGATTAGCAAGACATGGTAGTTTGTTTGTTGGGAATTTAGATTTTAAAACTTTTAAAATTAAATCAAGCGAAAAAGATAATATTTTGAGAATTGGTCAATCAAAATACAAGAATGATAAAAAACCAATTGATAAAAATTGCGATTGTTTTACATGTCAAAATTACTCAAGAGCTTATTTAAGATATTTGTATTTGGTTAACGAACCTTTGTATTTAAGATTGGCAACAATTCATAATTTGCATTTTACAAATATGTTAATTAATACATTAAAAGATTTTATTAAAAATGAATAAATTGTTATTATTTACATGTTGTGCTTCGTGTGTTTTGCCTATTCTAGAATATTTAAAAGATAGTGATTTTGATATTACTTTGTTTTTTGATAATTCTAATATGGATACTTATATCGAATTTGTTAAGAGATTAAATGATGTTGAAAAAGTAGCTAAGATATATGGGTGTAAAGTTGTTAAAACAGAATACGAACATGAAAAATGATTGGGGTTTTTAAAAAGCAAATTAGATAAATCATTAGACGAATATGTTGAGAATGGAGAAAGATGTAATTATTGTTTGTTTTTTCGAAGTAAAAATACAGTTGATTATGCTGTGAAAAATGGATATGATTTTGTATCATCAACTTTTATTACCAGTCGGTATAAAAATGCTGAATTAGTTAAAAAAACTTTTATTGATTTAACTCAAAATATCAATGTTAAGTTTTTTGATATATTAGGTGATAAGAATGCTTTTTATTCTTTAGGAGTTAAGTTATGCAAAAAATACAATGTATACAGGCAAAAGTATTGTGGTTGTGAATTTTCTAAAAATATATAATATGATTAAAAAAGATATTAAAAATGATGGTAAATATTATTGGACAAACCATGTTAAAGATAAAATGGCGTATTATGGTTTGTCAGATAGTTTAGTTAAGAGAATTTTAAGATTTCCTAAAAGAACAGAAGAGGGTATAGCCCCAGATACAATTGCAGTAATGAAACCAATGGGATCAAAGAAAAATCCCTATGAAGCATGGGTTATGTATCAAGTTAGGAAAAAGGCAAAAAAAGTTAGAGATGATATGGTAGATATTTTAGATAAATTATCTGAAAAAGAAATTTCAGAAATTATTAAATACAAACCACAAATTGTGGTTATTAGTGCTTGAAAATATCCAGGGGTTACAGAGAAAAGAAATGAAATACCAATACCAGAAGATGTTAAAAAGCTTTTTGGGTTGTATCACTTGTAATTTTTTTAAATTTTGATTATAATATTAGTAAGTATTTAAAAGTTTAAAATATTTAATATGAAAAAATTCAAATTTTATTTAGCGTCGGTTATTATAATAATATTGCTTTTATGTTT
>JAQUZI010000052.1 GCA_028691405.1 Minisyncoccota bacterium | reverse complement strand
CCATCTTTACAAATCTATATAATTTTGATATAATATGTAGCATATAACAATAAATTTAAATAATATATTATGGCCCATACAAAAGCTGGCGGATCTTCGAGAAATGGAAGAGATTCAAATGCCAAAAGACTAGGTGTTAAAGCTCATGATGGTAATATAGTAACAAATGGGACTATTATTACTAAACAAAGAGGTAATAAAATCTATCCTGGTAAAAACACAAAAAAAGGTAAAGATGATACTATTTATGCTACTAAAGATGGAATGGTAAAATTCTCAAAAAAACAAAAAACCAATTTCCAAGGAAAAACAAGAAAAGTAACTGTAGCAAATATTGTCTAGCTTTCAACTATTTCAACTTTTAAAGGAACTAATACACCATATCCCAAATTGATATGAATTGTATTAAGTCCTTTTTCTTTTATATTTTTTTCAAAAACAATATCATATCCGTCACTTAATTCAATACCAAAATCTTTCTTCAAGCCATCAACAACCATTTTTTTATTCAAAGATTCATATGCTTCCTTCCCTTTTTCAGAAAATTTCAAACCAACAGTTAAAGTAATTTTCTTTAACTTTGATTCTAATTCTTTAATTTCATCTTGAATCTTTTGCTTCTTTTCTTCTTTAATTTGTTTAACCATCTTTGCTTCATTAATTACACCTTTATCAGCAATTTTAGCAAAACCATTTTTAATTAAAAAATTCTTAGCATAACCATCTTTTGCTTCTTTAACTTCTCCTTTTTTCCCAAAACCTCTTACATCTTTTAATAATATAATTTTCATATTTATATATTTATATATTTTTATTTAATTTCTTCATGCTGTTCAATATATCAATTTGGATCACATGTTACAAATAGTTTTAAATCATTTCCCTCTCAAACATATTCCTCATTTTTATCTATTAAAACAACCATATCTTTTTTCAAATCAATTATTTGATCATTAATATATAGTTTGCCATTACCATCTGCAATATATACCAATTCTTTACACACTGTATTCTTCGCTTTTCCCTCCTCTGGATAACGTCCATTTATCCTAATCAAAGCACCATCAATATCTTTATCATCTAAAGGATAATCAATAAATTCACAACAATCATTTTTCCTAATATTTTTAATATCTTCTAAATTAATATATTTCATAAATTTAATATATTAATTTATTTAATTCATCAATTGCTTTTTTCAATTGACGGTCTTTACTTAAATTAATACTATCGTAAAGTCCTAATTCATCTATTTCTTCATCTTTAATCTTAACCTCAATATCAGGCTCAATTCCTTTCTTAGAAATATTAGTACCATTTGGCGTTAATCAATAAGCAATTGTTAATTTTAAGAAATTGTTATTCTTTAAAGGCATTAATTCTTGAACACTGCCTTTGCCAAAAGACTTTTCACCAACAATTTTCACATTGTTGTTATCTCTTAAAGCACCAGCTAAAATCTCAGCAGCTGAAGCTGAACCACCATTAATTAAAACAACAATCTTCTTATCTTTAAAATACCCATCTCTTAAAGAAACTTTTGTTTCATTTTCTTGTTTCCCATTAAAATCTTCAATTAAAACAACTTCTCCTTTTTTAAAGAAATTATTAGCCATTTCTAAATATGCTTCTAAATATCCACCTGGATTATTCCTCAAATCAATAACAATTCCTTTTGGATTTCTTTCTTGAATTGTATTTACTGCTTGATAAAATTCTTTAACCGCATTGTCATAAAAATTATATATATGTAATACCGCAATATTATCATTTGTAAATTCAACATCACAAGAAGGAATGTTAATTTTATCTCTTATTATCTCAAACTCTTTTCTCTCATTAATTGATTCTCTAAAAACAACAATATTAACTGGTGTTCCTTTTTTACCTCGTATTAATTTAACAACATCAGTTGTAGAAAAATCAACTGTTGATTTACCATCAACCTCAACAATCATATCTCCTGCTCTTAATCCAGCCTTAGAAGCAGGTGCATTTTTCAATGGAGCAATGATAACAACTTGACCATTCCTTTTGCCTATCTCAGCTCCAATTCCTTCAAATGAACCAGCTAATTCACCATTTAATTCCATGTAGTCATTATAAGTTAAAAATTCAGAAAAAGGATCATCTGTTGCCGCTACAATACCACGAATAGCATACTCAACTAATTTCTCATCCTCCATCTTCCCTTTTTCTACATATTCTTTTTTCAATTTAGATCATACATCTCAAAAAACATATCAATCACTTTCAGATCCCTTATTAGAAAATCCTAAAATATTCTGACTTAATCAAAAATTCATTTGCGATTGTTTTCTAACGCTATCAACCATCCCCATCCGATAACCAAAACTCAATGCAATTTGAGTTAAAGATAGAAGTATTACTAAAATCACAATTAAACTAATAACATTTTTCCTGACAAAAAACTTCTTAGCTCATTTTTTTAAACCAAGCTCTCTTTTTTTAGTATCTTCTTGCACATCATAATTAGTTTCAACTGCATTCATAATATGTTTTTATGCTTTTATTAATTGGTGCCGAAGGTGGGGGTCGAACCCACATGGATTGCTCCACACGATTTTGAGTCGTGCGCGTCTGCCAGTTCCGCCACTTCGGCCTAAAACTACTTTACCATATTTAATCTATTTTTTCAATATA
>JAQUZI010000051.1 GCA_028691405.1 Minisyncoccota bacterium | reverse complement strand
TGATTCTTAATATATGTTGCCCCAATCAATTGCTCTTCGTATTTTTCATAATAATCAAAATCAATAAAATACAATAATTTATATATTGCTGTTTCACCAATATTAGGCTTACTTCCGACTTTTGTTAATATATAAAGAATAATTTCTTTAAATTTCTCTTTTTTTAAATAAGGAACACTAATTCTTAACTCATTATTAATTTTTTCCTTTTCTTTTTTTTCTTCTAATTTAACTGTTATTTTTCTGTCTTTTTCTTCTAAAAAATCATTTAACGAAATGTTAAAAATATTAGCTAATATTTTAGCTTCTTTTGTTTTAATATCCCTTTCTCCTTTTTCTATTTGCATATAAGTTTGTCTAGAAATATTCAATTTATTAGCTATAAAATCTTGTGTTAACCCTCTTTCTTTTCTTAATTGATAAATAAATTTGGAAATCATAATATATAATTTAATTATTATGTATATTTTACCAAATGTAAAATAATTTGTCAATACCAATGTTATAATTTTTAACATCTATGTTTTTCTTCTTTCCAAATTAAAAATCAATATTTTTCATATATATTTGTCATTACCCTATTACATCTTGCATGCTTAAAATACGACTCTCATGATAAAAAAGCATTATCTATTAATACAAGTTTATTACTATCGATTTTATCTCATTCTTTTTTAATTCTTTTTTTAAATCTTTTTAAAGTTGATTTACGTAATATAATATAATTCCAAAACACAATATACCCCAAAAACTCAATTCCTCGTGCTATAGGAAAATATTCTGATTTTTTAGGATGTAATTTTAAATTTAACTTATTTTTTAAAAAATTTCTTACCAAACCCCTTTCTTTAAATAATTTTGCTTTATTAGTGTCTAATATAATAAAATCATCCATATATCGAACATATCATTTAATCTTTAAAACTTCTTTAATAAAATGATCTAATTCATTTAGATAAATATTTGCAAATAATTGAGATGTTAAATTCCCTATTGGCATTCCTTTATCACCAACATGACTATCAATAATTAAATTTACCAACCATATTATCCCTGGACTTTTGATCTTTTTACTAATAATTTGTTTTAATATTTTTCTATCTATGCTATCAAAATATTTTTGAATATCCCCTTTAAAACAATAAATATTTTTATTCTTTAATTTACCCCCTCTGCTAGCCTCTTTAATAAATTTTTGGCATCTCCATATTGCTCTTTGAGCGCCTTTCCCTGTCCGACAAGCATAAGAATCAAATATAAAAGACTTTTCAAAAATTGGATTTAATACATTATAAAGGATATGATGTACTACCCTATCGCGAAACTGAGCAGCTCAAATAATTCTTTTTTTAGAATCATTAACTGTAAAATTAAAATAACCTCCATGATTATAGGTTTTGTTTTTTAATTCTATCATTATTCTATTTAAATTTCTTTCTCTTTGAGATGAAAATTTTAAAATATCAGGCCTAAATCTTTTATTCTTAATTGCTTTTTCAAAAGCAAAATTAATATTTTCCCCACTAACCATATTCTCAAACAATTCATCCATAATTTAAACCTAAATTTATTAAAAAATCCGTTACCACGTCTACAGGTACAAGCCCCGTATCAGGTTACGGATTAAAAACTATTTTGCCAGTCCATTAAATTAAATGGTGTCGACAAGGAATAAAATCAGTAACAGTTTTAGGCCCACTCTAACATCCTTAAATGCTTTGATCCGGCCAATATGATTAAACCACAAAATTTTAATTAGCATTACCTGACACACCGAAACCCAACATTGTAATTCGAATTACCTGTAGATCAATTCAAGTTCAGCGCAAAGGAACCAGCATTACTACCATTGTTCCAATTGCCACCTCGTAGAAGAACACGGCAAAGGTGCTGAAGCAGATTTTATCCCTACTACCCTTAACAAAAATTTAACCAAATATGAGTAGCGAAAAATAAACAACGTATTTACTTTTCGCTATTCGTATTTCTAATTCATCCACAACAAATTTTAATAACTTCATTTACTTTTTCTGATAAACGCATATATTGTTTAGTAGAGATATATTTTAATCTATATAATAATCTAATTAAATAAAATAAAAAATCAAATTCTTCGCTTACTCTTGAAAAATATTCTCTTCTATCTTTTCTTAATGTATTAATATGAATCATTAATTTAGAAATCAAATACATCTGCTTTTTTATATCTTCTGACAAAGCAAATTGTTCTTTTTTAGGAATAGTAGACAACATCTTATGCAAAATCACCGTTAAATCTTCCATTTTTTGAAATGCCACTAACTCATTTATATTTGACATATATTTTTAATAATTATTTTGTCGAAATTTATTCTAAAGAATAAATTTCGAAATTCAGCCTTTGAAATTTACTAACGCAAATTTCAAAGAAAAAGATTAAAAGATTTTAGATATCTACACTGTTACCTGACGCACCGAAACCCAACATTGCAACTCGAACTACCTGTAGAGCAAGCCAAGTTCAGCGCAAAGGAACCAGCAGTACTACCATCGTACCAACTGCCACCTCGTAGAAGAACACGGCCAGGATTAGCAGATCCTCCATCATAATGATAGATGGAACCCATTCCTTTGCCAGAATCATAAGTATCTGAAAGAGGTCTAATTTCATCATAAGATAGATCTCCATATCCAGTAAGCGCTGTAAGTAAAGATCCTTTTCATGC
>JAQUZI010000050.1 GCA_028691405.1 Minisyncoccota bacterium | reverse complement strand
ATATTAAAAATCACATAAACAAATAAATTAAAAACCAGCGTTAATCGCTGGTTTTTAATTGTTTGCCAAAAACATCTGGAGCTATCTTTTTTAAAAGTGGGATTAGTAAAGTAATTATTCCAATAGATAATACAACATATATTATGCTTAATAGTATTTCATTTATTTGTATTTTTATTACTTTGTTTAAAATTCAATAAATTAATACATGTAATCCAAAAAAAGTAATAGAATTTCTTCCAATAAATTCTAAAATTCTATTTCTTTTTAGCATTTGAGATATTTTTATTACTACATATATTCCCATTAAGGCAGTTAGTGTTAATGCAATGTAATATATAACACCGGTACTTGATTTAAAAATATATTCATATATACTTTTAGCATAAATAGGTAAAGTATTAATTATTAAAGCTAATACAAATAATAAATTTTGAGTTATTTTTGATAAATTTAATTTAAATATTTCATTTCTTATATAATAACCCAAGGCAAAAAATAGTAAATAGAATAAGCCAGTATCTATTGTCCAAAATAACTTAGGATTGTATAAGGTGTTTCATTTTAAAACAAAAAAACTACTTAATAAAATTATTAATGTGATTTCCAAATATTTGTTATTTATTTTTCGAATCAAATAAAACGCTATTTCGATAAAAAACAAAGTTGGTAAGAACCAAAGGGGAATATTGTAAAATATTTGGTTTCTTATGCCAGTTAAAAAGACTATTGCCATATTACCAATTGTTTTGTAATCATATAATGGCATATTAAAATAAAATTTGTAAAAAACAATAGATATTATTGATAATCCTATATATGGTATTAAAATAGATTTAGCTCTGGTTGTAAAAAAATGTTTAAAATTAGTGTATTTTTTAAAATTAAAAAGATAGCCAGAAACAAATATAAATGTGGGTAAATTAAATACGTAGGTGTAGCCAGTGATTGTTTTTCCAATAAAAGTATGGCCTAGCATTACAAATACTATACCTATGCCTTTAGCAATATCTATTCAGTATTTTCTTTGTTTTATTTCCATTTTTTAATTGTTATTTATATAAAATATATTAACTTAATTTTAATTAAAAATCAATTGATTGCTTCTTTGTTTTATGATAAAATATTATTAACTATTTAAACATAAATCTATGGAAATAACATTTTATGGGGGTAGTCATGAAGTTACTGGATCTTTAGCGCTTGTCAAAACTGATAAATATAAATTTTTAGTTGATTGTGGCTTTTTCCAGGGAAACGAAAATGACTATTATCGCAATAAAAAAGATTTTGATTTTAATGTTAAAAATATCGATTTTGTATTATTAACTCATAGTCATCTTGATCACTGTGGTAGATTGCCATTATTGGTTAAGAATGGTTTTAAAAATAAAATTCATTGTACACCTGCAACTAAAGACATAGCGTACTATATTTTACTTGATAGTGTTTCTATCATGGAAAATAATTGAAAAAGATATAATCGACCTATAATCTATACTCAAGATGATGCTCTAAAGGCAATCGGCCATATTAAAACACACAATTATTATAAAACTTTTAGTCCAGTAAAAGATGTTTTTGTAACTTTTAAAGACGCTGGTCATATTTTAGGATCAAGTATTATTGAAATTACAGTTCAAGAAAAAGAGAAAAGCCACAAACTTGTATTTAGTGGTGATATTGGCAATACCTTAACACCAATAATTAAATCAACTGATTTTATTAATGGATGTGATACATTAATAATTGAGTCTACCTATGGTAATAGGCTTCATAAAGGTGTTGACCGTCGAAAGAAAGATTTATTATCAGCCATTAATGCTGCTATTAAAAAGGGTGGCTCCGTTTTGATACCTGCGTTTTCAATTGAAAGAACCGAAGAGATTCTCTATGATCTAAACGACTTAATAAATAATGGTAGTATTAAAAATATCCCTGTTTATTTAGACAGCCCATTAGCTAAAAACATTTTAAAAGTTTATAAAAAATATAAGAATTTATTTAATGATGCAGCTCTTAAGAAAATTAATTCAGGAGATGATATTTTTGATTTTCCTAATTTTAACATTGTTGACGATGCCAATGAGTCTTTAAAAGTTATTAATGATAAAAGTCCTAAAATTGTTATGGCTGGATCGGGAATGCTAGTTGGTGGCAGAATTGTTAACTATCTGCCAATATTTTTAACTCAAAAAAACAATATGGTTGTATTTATTAGTTTTCAAGCCAAAAATACGAATGGCGAGAAATTAGTTAAAGGGCATAAAACTATATATATTGATGGTAAGAAAGTAAGGGTTAAGTGTGATATTGCTCAAATATCTGCTTATTCATCTCATGCTGATAAAAGAAAACTAAAATCTTTTGTTAAAAACATCAAGCACCCCGAACCTAACAATATATTTATAAACCATGGTGATGTGATGCAGTCTCTTGGATTTAAACATGATTTAGCTAAAATCAGTCGAGCGAAATTAACCATTCCGAAACCAGGTAAAAATTATTTAATTTAACTATTATGATTCAAAAAAATAAACCAAGCAAATATTATGAAAGTGGCTACAATGAAATCGAAAAAGGCAATTTATTTGATTCACCATATAAAATTAATAGATAAAAAGTTTGAATTTTCTAAAATAAAAGTTAGTAAATCTTAATCTTATTTATTGCAAAAAACATATATTTCTGTTAATATGTCTTAAAATAAACATATTTTATGAAATTTGCTTGAAATAACATATCTAAACCAGTTTTTAT
>JAQUZI010000049.1:1614-2873 GCA_028691405.1 Minisyncoccota bacterium | reverse complement strand
CTTTGAAATATTACTGGTGTAATATTTAAAACTCCAACTTCAACTGCTTTTTCAACCACTAATTCAAAATTATCTTTTTTCAAAATAGAACAATACAAATTAACTCTATTATTAGAAATATTAATATTTTCTACTAAATCTATTAATTTCAAATGTACAAAACTAGAACAAACATTCATGACTTCACATAAAGCCTCTTGTTTGTTCAAATCAATTAAAATTAATCTTTCTCCTTTTCTTAATCTTAATACATTTTTGATCTGATTTATCAATTCTCTGTCTTTAATCATCAATAATCCATCACTAAAATGAAAATCATATACAAATCTATGTATTTTCATACTTTATTCTTCTAATATTTTTTTAATTTCACCTTGATATTTCCCAGCTAATTTTTGAGCTACTTCCATTTGACTTAACCCACTCTTCATTTCACTTTGCATTTCCTCTGCCATTTTTTTAAAAAATTCAGGATTTTTAACAACTGCATTAACAATTTTATCTTGTTGGTCTTTTGGCAAACCCATTTTCTTTATTTGAGCCATTAACATCTTTCTCAATATGAATTCTTGTAACATTTTTAAATATTTAACTTTTAATAGAAATATATTAACATAAAAAATAATTTAATACAACATTTGATAAAAACACAAAAATATACTATAATTAACCCAAATAATAAACAAAACCATGTATATCATCGAAGTTATCCCTCTCCAGCATTTACCTAAAAATGTATCTCAAATACTATCATATTATCATAAGCAACCTCTAGAAAAAGGTATTGTTGTTGAAATACAAGTCAAAACAAAAAAGATACTAGCATTAGTAACCAACTCTACCCCTATAAGTAGTTTAAAAAACGAATTAAAATCAAACCCATTTACTTTAAAAAAATTATCAAAAATTGTTACTGAAAAACCAATTGTTGATAAAACATTTTGAAATATATCAAAATTCATTAGCACTTACTATTTTGACGATTTAACCCGAGTCGTAAAAATATTATTACCAACTAACTTAAAATCACTAATTAAGTATTTAAATAAAGAAAACACCAATCAAGAAACACAAAAATTAGAAATAAACAAAAACACAGAATACATATTTAATAATAATATATATTCTGATATTATAAACACATTTAATAATAATAAAAGTATTTTACTTGCCTTTCCAACTGAATCACATTTAAATTTTTACTTAGATCATTTTAAACAAGTTTTTAATGAAAATAATTTTGTAATTTTAAACAAAAA
>JAQUZI010000049.1:0-1514 GCA_028691405.1 Minisyncoccota bacterium | reverse complement strand
CAACTATTAAAAGAAAGAGATATTAAAATATTTAATATTCAATCTGAAGAAAAAGAAGAAATAATCCAAAAAACTATATCTAATTTCTTAAACAACAAAAATGGCATATTAGTAGGTACAAGTATTATCCTAAGACCTCAAATTAAAAATATTGAAAATATTGCTATCCTTAATATTGATAACCTATTCTATATCCCTAATTACAACACCGAAGAAAAAGCATTAAACCTCCTTTGAAAATTAAAATCAATTGCCACAAAAAACATCTACATAAAAACTACATTAAAAAACAATAATATATTTAGTATTATAAAAAACAATTCATTTAATGATTTTTGAAAAAATGAACTTCCTCTAAGAAAAAAATACAATTTCCCTCCTTTTAGTCAAATAATCCACATTGAATATAGAGACATTGATCAAACAAAATCAAAACAAGAAATAGAAAAATATTACTTAAAAATTAAAAAAACAATTGAAAAAAACAAACTTGAAAACAAATTCATCATTACTAGCATATCACCTAATTATCATGAAAAAATAAATAATAAATACTATTGAAGCTTTAATCTAAAAATGAAGTTAACTAATACAAATATATTAACTTCAAACGATATAAAAATGAGAAATCAGTTATTAAAATTACTCCCTTCTGATTTTTACATCGATGTCGATCCTATTAATTAATTTAAAAAAATAAAAAATATGAAAAATTTACAAAAAACAGATAAACAAATGTATAAATTATTCAACCAAGAATTACAACGCCAACAAAATACATTAAGTTTAATCCCTTCAGAGAATATAATATCAGAATCAATCAAAGAAACTATTGGTTCTCATCTAAGCAATAAATATGCCGAAGGCTATCCAAATAAAAGATATTACCAAGGTATGGAATTTATAGATGAAATAGAAACTTTAACCATTAATAGAGCAAAAAAGCTATTCAATGTAGAATACGCCAATGTTCAACCTTATTCAGGTTCAATTGCCAATATGGAAGCTTACTTATCAATTATACACCCTAATGATAAAATTATGGGTTTAAATCTATCAAGTGGTGGCCATCTAACCCATGGAAGCCAAGTATCATTTACCGGCAAACTCTTCAAATCAGTAAGTTATGATATTGATAAAAACAAAGGTATTGACTACAAACAATTAGAAAAAATAGCATTAAAAGAAAAACCAAAAGTAATTATTGCTGGTACTACTGCTTATTCAAAAATATTAGATTGAAAAAAATTCTCACAAATTGCAAAAAAAGTAAATGCCTATTTAATTGCTGATATATCGCATATTGCTGGCTTAATTGCCGCTGAAGTTTACCCATCACCATCAAACTATGCTGATATTATAACCACAACAACTCATAAAACATTAAGAGGCCCAAGAGGAGCCATAATCATGGTAACAAAAAAAGGTATTAAAAAAGATCCAGATTTAATTAAAAAAATTCAACAAACTGTATTTCCTGGTCTTCAAGGTGGCCCACATATTAATACTATTGC
>JAQUZI010000048.1 GCA_028691405.1 Minisyncoccota bacterium | reverse complement strand
TTTTTTATAAAAAATACAATTGTTGTTTTTTCATAATAAAAACCCAGCCATTATTTTAATTCTCGTAGAGTTTTACCCTCTCAAGAGTTAAAGAGTCTGGTTGTAAAATACAATCTAATCAATATAACTTTCTTATTCGTTGAATATCTTCACAAATTAAACTACCAGTTAATGACAAATCATAATCGTATTTAAAAATTATTTCTGTATTTTTCTCTCTTAATTTTCCTAATCTCTCTTTTAATTCTGTATTACTATCAACAAATTTATTTACATTAATTTTTTTAATAAATAAAGAGTCTATCGAAATTGGTTCTTGTCTAGAAATAAAATAGTTTTCTGTTAATTCGTCTCTTTCTATAGAAAAAACTAAATTATAAGACAAACCATCGCTTTCTCTGAAAACATCATTATAATCAAAATTATTAATATAAACAGTTCCATCATCTTGATTCAATACAAATTTACTATTATAGATAATATCTTTAACATACAAAAAACAAAAATCATTAAAATTTGAACACAAATAATCACCACTAAATTTATAATTACGAACAAGAGAATCATTTATTGTCGTATTACAATCAAAATCATAATCTCTAGGCGCACCTTTAACTTTAATATAATAATTAGTTTCCCCGTCTATATTGTCATGTTTATTTTCCCAAATTGCTCGTGTACGTTTTAAAATAGCTGGTACATATTCATTATAACTCCCTCCTATTACATAGTTATCATCTTTTATAATTTTTACATCATTTTCATAATCTTTATCCATTTCTAAAAATAACAACTCATCACTTTCTTGCAAATCCATTCATCACTCATAACTTTTTTCTATATTCAATATTTGACCAGAATATCGCTCATCAACAACTCAATAAAAATATTTAGCTATTAATGAATTTGTTGTTTTTTTAGGTTTTTGCAAAATCAATTTTGGATTTTCTTCAGGATTATCAATAGCAAAACTATATTTAAAAGTTCATAAACCATCATTTTTTATTTCTTCTAAATATTTAATATCAAAAGGTTTATTTCTATTATTTTCTAAAACAGTCACATTATCAACATGTATTGCTAAAGTAGAATCATATTCAAACATATCCCCATTAATTTGGCCATAAGCAACCGCCAAATGATTATTAGCTATTTGAAGATCATAATAATTAAATCAACCAGTAATAATTTTATAATTTTTACCTTTTATTTTTTTAGTATCAAAATCTATCATCCGTGATAAATAATTACCATCAACAATTTTTACATTATTATATTTTTTCTCTCAAATATTCAATTTTTTAAAAAATTCTTTAGCTGCGTATTGATTAGAATCATTAGCATAAAAAAATAAAAAATAAACTTGCAATAAAATAATTGCTACAACACCAATCAATATCGTAGTTAATATAATTTTAAATGTTTTATTTTTCATATTATTAATTTAATTGTATTATATCCCTGTTATATAATTTATTATACCACATTTCCTATATTTTTTACAATAAAAAACAATTTACTTTTGTCAATAACTTGCAGGCCTGACTAGATGAAGTTAGAACTTTCTTTATGAAAAATAAAGTAAATATTGTTAAATTATAAAACTATTATAAATATTATTAAATTTGAACCACAGTAATCGTCTCCTCGTTAACCCAAATATACTGGTTGTCAGAAATTGGCAATATTTTAACATTTTCAACATATAACGCATCAAAGAATATTTTATACTCGCTATACATATCCTCTGATCCTCAATGTGGTAAAATTGAGATATCAAGAATACTTAGACCATTTGATTTTAAGTTTGGCGTTTTTAATTTATCCTCTGTAGTTGCAACCAAATCAATTCTAATTCCAGCTATCATAGCCCCAGCGCTAGACCCCATATATATTATCCCGTTTTCAATTTTATTCTTTATTATTTCATCACAATGAGTTTTAATAACTTGGTCTAATAAATAAAAAGGATTGCCACCACAAAAATAAATAATTTGTTTACCGTTTAATTTATTTTCTATTTCAACTTTAGTCATATTAGTGATTGAAAATTCTTCTATCTTAAAACCTACTTCGAGCAATGCGTCTTTTTCAGCACTTACTCACAAACGTTCACCCTTTTCTATTTCAGCCGCTGTATTAATAAAAGCCACATTGTATTCTGAGGCATTTTTATCTAATTTTGTTACAATATCTTTCATTACTTTATCAGCGCTTGACGCCAAAAATAGTTGTTTCATAAATAAAATTAAAATTTTGATTATCTACATTATATCATATTTCGCTATTTTTTTGCAAATAAAAACGCCTCATATTAATAAATAATCTGGTATATATTTTGGATTTAAGATAAATAACAATATCCTTGCTAGAGATTTCCCATCTTTTTTACACCTTCTATTCACTGTAAGCAACTTGAATATTGCTGTTGCCCCCCGTTATTCAGCGTGTCTTTCAAAATAAACGCCCCATTGTCTATAGTAGTTTCAAACCCCTCTTCTGGAAAATATATAGTTTTTACATTTTTCCAATTGTCAATCAATTTACAAAGTTTATCTTTATTTGCATCTAAATATGTTGTTATACCACCCATTCCTCTATACATCTCAACATACTCTACTGAGGGTATTTTTTCAATAATAGCCAAAATATTATCAAAAATATCATAATCTGGATCGTTACTATATCAAATACCAATTTTTTTAAGTTTTTTTAGATTTTTCCATCAACCGCTATCAATACTATCATTACTACATCCCAAAAATGTAATTTCCTCTAAATTGACCAAACTAGACAAATTATTAAAATCTTCTTGTTCAAAAACACAATTATCAATAGGAATATTGTTTATCTCTGTCGGTAGATCAGTGCTTGCAATATTTAACTTTTGAATACAAGTTAAATCTTTGATATGGTTAAATGACAAATTTTTTATATAACATCATTTATAGAAAATTGTTTTTCC
>JAQUZI010000014.1 GCA_028691405.1 Minisyncoccota bacterium | reverse complement strand
GAGGTGTCTGAGCGGCTGAAAGAGACACACTGCTAACGTGTTAAGGAGTTAAATCCTTCGAGGGTTCGAATCCCTCCCTCTCCGCCAATTTTTTTTAAACACACAAAATGTTAATTTTTGATCTCAAAAAATACATAAAGAAAGGAAATCAAATTCACGGCCTTTTTACCCGAACATTTGATCCTCCACACAGAGGGCATATTAACACTATTATAGAGGCAATAAATATTAATCCGCAAATTGATTCTATTGTCATGCTCCCCCATAATTGAAACAAAAACAAAAAGCCAGTTAGTCTTGAAAAAAGAGTAGAATGGTTAATAAAAATAGTGGAAGAATTTAAGAATGAAATATCTATTCCGGTTTTTATTTGCGTTGATAAAAATATAATAAATAATCCAAATGAAACAAATTCTATTTATAGTTCTTTTAACCAAAGAATATTTAGAATTATTGGCAAAGACAAAAATATAGAAAAACTTCAAAAATTAAATAATGCCAAAATAATAATGGCACAAAAAGGATGAGAACATATGCATTCAACTGTTATTAGAAAAGCTATTGCCGAAGGAAGAAGCGATGATATTAAAGATCTTTTACCCGAATGCATTCTAAAAGAAATATTAAATAATAATTATTACAAATAAACTATTATTGCTATATTTCTCACAATTAAACATAATCATATGCAAATTACAAAATTATTTCGTAAGTTCGATGAGCTTCAAAAGCTTTATGGAGAAAAAAACTTAGATAGTATTTATGGCTGTGGACAAACAAATAATCCAAAGTTATGTTTTGTTTTTATGAACCCAACAGCTAGAAATATATCATCTGATAAAAAATGAAAAGGGTTAAAAGCTCCATGAATAAGCACTAAAAATATATGAAACATGTTTTATCAATTAGGGCTTTTTGATAAAAAATTTATAGAAGAAATAAATTCAAAAAAACCGAATGATTGAAATTATGAATTTGTGGAATTTGTTTATCAAAAGGTAAAAGACAAATCTATATATATTACAAACTTATCTAAAGCAACTCAAACTGACGCTAAGCCTCTATCTAACAATGTTTTTGAAGCTTATCTAGACCTATTTTTCGAAGAAATAGATATTATAAAACCAAAAACAATAATTTCTTTTGGAAATCAAGTTAGTTCAGTTTTACTAAACAAAAATATAAAAGTTTCTGAATATAGAAAAAAGAACGAAAAATTAACAATTAAAGGCAGTGACTATAAGGTTTATCCAGTATATTACCCTGTTGGGCAAGGCATGAGAAATATAAAAAAAGCCAAAGAAGATTTAAATTGAATTATTAAAAAAATATAAAAAGATAATATTATGATTAATATATATATAGCTAGGCATGGACAAGATGAAGACAATATAAAAGGAATACTTAATGGTAGAAGAGATCAATCATTAACAAAGAACGGTATTAATCAAGCCAAACATGTTGCTTCAAAAATAGCTAAAGCTAATATAAAATTTGATAAAATATATAGCTCGCCACTTAAAAGAGCTTTAAAAACAGCAGAAATAATATCAGAAACAACTAATTCCCCTTCTCCTATTATTATGGATGAATTAATTGAACGCGAATTTGGTATAATGACAGGCAAACAACATTCTGATATAATTAAATTATGCTCACCTCATATTTTACAATCTAAAGATATAACCTACTTTTTAAACCCAGAAGGAGCAGAAACATTCCCTGAATTAATTGAAAGAAGCCACAAAATTATTAAAAAGCTTCAAGACGAAAATGATGAAGGAAACGTTTTAATAGTAACTCATGGCGATATTGGTAAAATGATATATGCTACTTTTTACAATTTAGATTGAAAGAAAGCTCTACAACAATTTTATTTTGGCAACGCTGATTTGCTTTTGCTTTCAAAAGATTCTTCTCCAGAAAATACACATGTTTTCAAAATAACAAATAGCCAAACTAAAAACCAAATGAGTAAAGATTAGAATTGACCTACACCAACTCTAAATACATAGCTATCAAGAAACATATTTTAGTTGACACAAAACTAAAGCTTTTATATAATTAAGTAGAAGAATTAAAACAATACATAATGAAACAAATTTTATTAAAAACATTAAAAAGTATAGCCAATAGCTTCCCCTTAATAATTGGAATGATGCTTTTAGTGAGTTTAATTTCAAGCATAATACCAAATTCTTTTTATTTAAAGCTTTTTCAAAATAATATTTTTATAAATTCTTTTCTAGGAGCATTTTTCGGTAGCATTTCGATTGGTAATCCAGCTATTAGTTATGTTTTAGGTGGCGAATTTTTAGCCAAAGGGATAAGTATTATTACCGTAACGGCTTTTTTAATTTCTTGAGTAACAGTTGGTATTGCTCAAATACCAATGGAATCTATATATTTAGGAAAAAGATTTGCTATATTTCGTAATATATCAGCCTTTATTCTTTCTATTCTTTCGGCATTTTTAATTTATTTACTTTTAAATATTATCTAATATGAAGAAAATACCAAAATCATTTATATTTCTTTTTACAGTTTTAATTATATATTTAATTGTATTTTTTATTAAACCAACTCTTATATATAGTAGCTTGCAAATGTTTAATAAAATAATAATACAATTTTCATATGCATTTATTGTCATTTTCATTTTAACATTTTTAAGCAATAAATATATTACCAAAGAATTTATTTTAAAATATTTTAATAAAAAAGGTTTTAAAAAATGGTTTTTTATTATCCTAGCTGGTATTTTTGCAACTGGGCCAATATATATATGGTATCCATTATTGCAAGAATTTCAGCAAAAAGGATTAAAAATCGGTTTTATTGCTTGTTTTTTATACAACCAAGCAATAAAAATATTCTTATTGCCTATTCTATTAATATATTTTGATATAAAATATGTTATAATATTAACAGTTGTAATGATTGTCATGTCAATTTTACAAGGCTTAATTATCAATAGATTAATTAAAAACCAAAATGAAAAAAATATTTAAAGGTAAATTATTTAATAGGCTTGAAACATTAGGCCAACAAACATTTAACCATGTTGGTTGTGAAGGAGACAATGAACAATTTATTGATTTTTTAACCCAATTTGTTCCCGAATTAGGGGATCAAAGAAAAGTTAAATTTACAATAGAATCACTAGAAGAAACAAAAAAAGTTGAATCATACAAAAAACCAAAAGATTATGTTAATAAATAAATTAATTTTATGATTTCTAATATTAAACAAATTAATAATAGCCAATTTGAACGTATTTTAATTAAAACTCACAAGATTAATTTTGGTGAAAATATTCAAGCTATTATAAATCAATATGTAAAACCACAATATCAAGAAAATGATATTTTAGCCATATCAGAAAAAATAGTTTCAGTTTGCCAAAATAATGTAAGGCATATTTCGACTGTTAAAGTTAGTTTTTTAGCAAAATTAATAACCAAATTTGTAAAAAAATATCCAAATGATATAGGATTTTCATTGCCAGCAAAAATGCAAGTTGCTATTGATATTGCTGGCTATCCTCGTATGATATTAGCAATTATTATTGGTGGCATATTAAAACTTTTTGGCAAGCCAGGCTATTTTTGAAAAATAGCCAACAATCGAGTCTCTGAAATAGATGGATTTAACCCTGATGCTATGTATCCATACACTGAATATGCAATTCTTCCCCCAAAAGATCCTGTAAAAACATGTAATACAATAGAAAAGGATCTAGATATTAAAACAATTATTATTGACGGTAATAACATTAATACTGAAATTATAGCCAAAAGCAATCAAGTAAAATTAAATGACATTGTTTTAAGAGAAATTTTATTAGATAACCCTATGGGACAAGACGATGAAATGACGCCATTTGTATTAATAAGAAAAATATAAAATGAAAAAACAACGCAAACATATTAATATTTCATCACTATTATTAGGATTAAGTATCTTAATAGTTATTTTTGTTAATTGAAAAAATATTTTTTTAACTATTAAAATACCATTTATTATTGGCGCTGTTTTGTTAATACTGTTTTTTGACAAAATTATTTATTTTTTTGAAAATCATATACCAAAAGTATTATCAAAAATAATAATCGCATTAATTCCCATTGGTATTAATTTAATTTTATGATATTTATTTAATAAATACAAAATTAAATTTGATATTCATTGATATGCTCTAGTATTGTTAGGTGGATTTGCTCCATTATGGCACAACTTTAAATCAAAAATATTTGTTTTTATTAGTTTTATTTTAATTATGTTTTGATCCGCCTGATTTTTTAACTTAAAAGATTTTGGCGGTATTATTTTTAAATTTTTAGTTTTGTTATGCACTAGTGGTTTTGTATTTGCTTTAGCTGAAACAGCATCAAATAACAAAAATTTTAAACCATTAAGTGACACATGAAAATCTATTAGCTTATATACGTCTTCAGCTATACTCCTATTTCTTACTATAAATGTTTTTGATAATTTTAATTATTTTGATATTGGTGTTCATATTTATAATTACTTTTTTGATCACGGTTTGTTTCTATTCATTCTCTTTTTTCTTACTATTAGTATTTTATTATTTAATATTATCGAAGAATATATTTACAAGAAAAAAGCGAGCATAAGCAATTACCTTGCTTTTCTCACTGTTTTCATCCCTATCTTTGGTTATTTATTTATTGATAATTATTTTGTAAACAACCCTCCTCAATATTATACTATTTTTTACGATCAAAGCATTTGGTTTTTATTTAATACTTTCTTTATATTCTTTCTTTTATCATTAATTTTTATTGCTATTAAAAAGAAGAGTATAAAATTACTAGTCCTAATAATTATATTGTCTTCTTTATTTGTTTTTACTAAGGCATCCGGATTATTTACAAATTTAAGCTTGTAATTAAAAATCAGCCATATTGGCTGATTTTTTTATTTCTTCTTTTTTGATGCTTTTTTGTTTTTAGGCCCAACAATATCATCAATTACTCCATAAGCCAAAGCTTCTTTGCTTGACATTCAAAAGTCTCGATCAGTATCTTTTTCAATTTGAGACATTGGTTTACTGGTATGTATGGCTAAAATATTATTAACAGTTTGTTTGACTTTTAAAATATGTTTAGCTGATATTTCAATATCTTTTGCCTGGCCTTCAGCTCCACCCATAACTTGATGTAATAATATTTCTGAATTAGGCAAACTTAATCTTTTGCCCTTTTGGCCACAAGCGAGTATCAATGCTGCGGCTGAAGCAGCCATACCAATACATATTGTTGATACGTCAGACTCTATATATTGCATAGTATCATATATTGCCAGTGCTGCGCTAACCGATCCTCCAGGAGAATTAATATATAGCTCAATGTCTTTAGCTGGATTTTCATGGGTTAAAAACAACAATTGGGCTATAACTGTATTAGCCATATCATCATCAATTGGCCCTGACAAAAATACAATTCTATTTTGTAATAATTTAGAATATATATCAAATGCTCTTTCATAACCAGAAGGAGTTTTTTCAACTACCATTGGTATTAATTGAGATGTTATTTTATTATTCATAAGTTTAAATTTAATAAAATTATTAAATTTTTATTGATTCATTAAAACATTAAAAACTTTTTCGTTTTTAAGAATTTCTTCACTATAATTATTAACAGTATTCATATCAATATCCTTAGCATTTGGATTTTGATAGCTAATATCATTAATAATTTGTTGTGATTTTTCTTGAATTTCTTTTTCGCTAACACTGATTTTTTCTAAATCAATTATTTCTCTTAAAATTAATATATTTAAAACTTTTTGCTTAGCATCTTCATACATGTCTTTCTTAATATCTTCCTCTGTTTTTTTAATTTGTTTTAAATATTCTTCAAATTCCATTCCCATATTAGCAATTTTGTATTTTACTTCCCCTATCATTCTTTCAATCTCTTTGTTAACTAATACTTCAGGAACTTCAATTTTTACATCTTTTCTAATATTCTCTAATATATTTAATCTAATTCTTTCTTCTTCTTTCATTTTCTTTTCTTCTAATATTCCATTTTTAATATTGTCTTTAAAAGAAGATACATTTTCAAATTTCCCCAGTTTTTTAACAAAATCATCGGTTAATTCTGGTATTTCTCTTTGCAATATTTTATTCAAAGTTAATTTTATTATACCCTTTTTGCCTCTTAAAGCTTCAACAAAAAAATCTTTACCAAAAGTGACGTCTATATCTTTTGTTTCTCCTTTCTTCATACCAATAGTTTCTTTATTTAATTCTGGAAATGATTTTTCTTTTGATATTACAAATTTATAATCTAAAGCCTTTAGATCCTCTTGATTTTTACCATCAACAACAACATCATAATTAACTTCTACAATATCGTTATCAATTGTTTCTCTATCTAGTTCTTTAAAAGAACTTCTAGATTCTAAGATTCAATTAATAGTGTCTTCAACTTCTTTATCTTCAACACCAACTTCTTTTTTATCTTTTAAAGCCTCTTTAGCTTTTTCTTTATATCCTTTTAAATTTAAATTAGGTATTACTTCTACTGTGACTTTGCATTCTGATACACCATCAGGAACAAATTTAGTAATTACAACCTCAGGAGGTGTAATAACTCACAAATTATTTTTCTCAGCATATTCTGGATATGCATTTTGAATTGTTAATTTTAATGCCTCATCGTATAAATTAATTTCGCCAACAGTTTTTTTAATAATATCAGCTGGAACCTTACCTTCTCTAAAGCCGTCAATTTTAACATTAGCTGATAAATTTTGTGTTGCTTTTTCCATTTGCGGCTCAACATCACTTTTATCAAATTCAAATATGATTTCAATTTTACTATCGTTTATTTGTTTTTGAGTCGTTTTCATAAATAAGTGTTTAAAAATTTATTATTCTTCATTAGTTTTTACTTCGGTAGAAGTAATGGATGAATAGATTTTAATGTTTCAACCAGTTAATTTAGAAGCCAATCTAACATTTTGGCCACTTTTACCAATAGCTGCTGATAGTAAATTAGGTTCAACAAATACCTTTATTTCTCTTGATTCAGGAATTATTTCAGTCTCCATAATGGCAACTGGTGATAAAGAATTAGCTACAAATCTAGCTGGTTCGTCAGAATATTCAACAACATCAATTTTTTCATTTGGGATTTCTTCTGTTAATGCATTTATTCTTACACCTTTTGGTCCAATACAAGCGCCAACAGGATCAATTTCTTCACTATCTGTTTTAACTGCTAGTTTGGTTCTAAAACCTGGCTCACGTGCAATGGCTATAATTTCAACAACACCTTCTTGCAATTCGGGAACTTCCATGGCTAAAATCTTTTCAATAAATTTTGGATGAGTTCTTGATAATAACACCATTAAAGCTCCATTATTCTCTCTCATGCCTAAAGCCAAGAATCTTTTTCTTTCCCCGATTCTAAAGCTTTCACCCGGAATAGCTTCTTTGGCTAATAACAAGCCAGAGGCTTTTCCTAAATTAACATAAACATTGTTGTTTTCAACCCTTTGTACTGTCCCGGAAACTAATTCATTTTCTTTGTCTTTAAACTCATCTAAAGCTAATGTTTTTTCTAATTCACGTATTTCTTGTATAATAGTTTGCTTAGCTGATTGAGCGGCAATACGTGTAAAATTATCATCTGTTTCTAAAGGCATAACTATTTCATCCAAAACATTGACATTTTTATGATCTTTTTTTGCATCTTCAATTAAAATATGCTTATCTGGGTTAAAGCGTATTTTTTTATCATCACCCTCAACATCATCGTCTTCAAAGTCTTCTTCTTCGTCATCTCTAAGCATACTTTTATCAACAACAACCATTACTTTATAGAACTTAACTGAACCTGTTTCTTGATCAATTTTAGCTTTAATAATTTCACCTTTTTTTAAGTGTTCTTTTTTATAAGCTCTAGCAATAGCTAGCTCTATAATCTCTCATACCTTGTCTTCTGAAAAGCCTTTCTCTGCTGTTAACTGTTTAACAGCTAATTTTACATCTTTTAAATCAAGCATATGTATTTTTTAATATTTTTTAATTTTTTTTGAAACAGATCGCCCGTAGGACGACCTGTTTTAATTACACTATAATAAATATATTATATCATAGATTAAGTGATTGTCAACTGAATATTTATTTTTGTAATTCCTTTCTGATCTTTACTCTTGTTTCGCTCATTTGAGCCATATCTAATCACTTCTTTCTTGGTTTCTGGTTTTTATCAGCAATAATTTCTACCATATCGCCAGATTTTAACTTATGATTTAAAGATACTAATTGTTGATTTACTTTTGCCATTTTACAGCTATTACCAATACTAGTATGTATTTTATAGGCAAAATCAATTGGTGTAGAGTCTTTTTTTAAATCAATTACATCTCCTTTTGGTGTAACTACAAATATTTGTTCTGCCAATAAATCTTTTACCAAAACATTAAACAATTGTTTAGTATTAATGCTTTCAAAATCAATATTTTGTAAATTTTTATACAATATATTGGCTCCACTTACGTTTTGTCTTTTGGTATAAGCCTTAGTGTCTTTAACCAAGCTGTAGACTCAATGACAAGGAGGTCCGTAAGTATTATGATAAAACATTTCTTTAGTTTCGATTTGAATTTCAACGATCTGATTGTTGTTGGTTAAAACTGTTGTATGAATTGCTTTATACCCTGTTATTTTAGGAAATGAAATATAGTCTTTTAGTCTATTTTGCATTGGTAATCACAATTGATGCACTAATCCTAATGCTGTATAACAATCGCCAACCGTATTAACAATTATTCGCATGGCGATAATATCATATATTTTATTAAAATCCTTTTCTTTTTTGTATTTTCTATAAATGCTAAAAAAAGATTTTTTACGAAATTGTATTTCATAAAAATCTAAATTATTTTCTTTTAGAAATAAAACTAACTCATCTCGAGCATCTGTTAAGTATTTTTCTATTTCATAATAATAATTTACAACTTTGTTTTTAATTTCTGCAAATTCTTTTGGATAAACATAAGGAAAAGACATTTCTTCTAACTGTCTTCCTAAGAACCTAAGACCAAGCCTATTACATATTGGAGCAAATATTTCTAAAGTTTCTTCTGAATTTTCTACTTGTTTTTCTGGAGATAATGCTCAAATAGATTTCATATTATCTAAACGATCAACAAGTTTAATTAAAATAACTCTTACGTCTTTTGCTGACGAAAGAATTAAATTTCTTAAGTTTTCTAAACGACCTATCGTTTTGTTTTTATAAACAGCCTTTCTCTTTAATTGAGATAAATGACTTAATCCATCAACTAAAAACAAAACATCTTCACCAAACAGATCTTTAATTTCTTTTTTTGTTGTTTTTGTATCTTCTAAAACATCGTGCAGAAGCGCTGCGGCAATAGCATTTATATCCAAATTTAATTTAGAAGCCTCAATTGCTACTCTTAACGGGTGTAAAATATAATCTTCACCACTCTTTCTTTTTTGTCCTTTATGTCTTTCTTCAGCAAACGAAAAAGCATCTTCAACGATTTTAAAATCTTGAACACTAATTTTATCTTTTATATTATTGTAAATTGGATTTAATATCGATTTCATAATCACATTCTTTATTAGAGCATTTTTTTGTTTTTTTGTTTTTAGAAATTAAAGGATATTCGCATTTAGGACATTTTTCCTTTAGAGGTTTTTTGTTAACAATAAAATCGCATTTTGGATATTGATCACAGCCATATACGGTTTTACCTCTTTTAGTTCTTTTTCGAACAATATGGCCTGTTTTACACTTAGGGCATGGTATATTTAATTCATTAATTGATTTTGTAAATTTACATTTAGGAAAATTAGGACAAGCCATAAATTTACCAAATCGACTCATTTTTATAACTAAAGTTGTTCCACAATTAGGGCAAACTTCATTAGTGGTTTCATTATTAGTTAAATCAACTTTTTCAATTTTTTCATATTTTTCTTCTAGAGTTTTCTCAAAAGGAAAATAGAAATCAGCTAAAACTTTTTGTCATTTTTCTTTTTTATCTGCTATTTTATCCAACCGATCTTCAATTTTTTTAGTCAGATCGTAATCAGCAATATTAGGAAAATTTTCTACTAACATATTATTTGTTTTCAACCCAATATCAGTAGGGATAAAAGCATGCCCATCATTGTAATTAACATAACCCCTTTCTATTAAAATTGAAACAATCAAAGCATAAGTTGATGGCCTACCAATTCCAAATTTTTCTAAAGTTTTAATTAAAGAAGCGTCATTAAACCTAGCTGGTGGTTCTGTAAAATGTTGTTTTAACTCTATTTTTTTAATATCAATTTGTTCACCTTCTTTTATTTTTATATTATCACTTTCTTCTGCAATCGGCATTATTTTCAAAAACCCATCAAATTTAATTATTTGTAAATCAGTTTTAAAATAATAATTATCTTTTTCATTTTCACATTTTGTAATAATTGATATTTTTTCAATATTTGCTTCTTTCATTTGACAAGCAATGAATCTTTTTCAAATTAAAGTATAAATTTTAAATTCATCAGTAGTTAAATATTCTTTTATTTTTTCAGGTGTTTTAAATGCATCAGTTACCCTAATAGCTTCATGTGCTTCTTGCGCCAATTTTGATTTTGATTTATACATATTAAATTTACTTGGTACATATTGATCGCCAATACTTTTTCCAATAAATTCTCGAGCATTCATAATTGCACTTTTAGATAAATTCAA
The DNA here is from genome assembly GCA_028691405.1 of Minisyncoccota bacterium. GTDB lineage: Bacteria > Patescibacteriota > Minisyncoccia > UBA6257 > JAKLIH01 > JAKLIH01. The sequence goes on along the minus strand of JAQUZI010000014.1, from coordinate 2,935 downwards.
TGAATCGGTTCTCATATATGTTATTAAACCAATATGTTTACCATCAATATTTTTTCCTTCATAAAGTTTTTGAGCAACCGACATTGTTTTTTTAGCTGAGAATCTATATGTTTGATATGCAGACTGTTGTAAAGTGCTAGTTGTAAATGGAGGGTATGGTTTTTTTATACTTTTGCTTTTATTTATTTTATCAATTATACCTTTCTTTCCCTCTAAGTCTGTTTGTATTTTTTTAACCTCATCTTCTTTTTTAAAGTAAAGCTTATCTAAAGACTGATCATTTATTTTAAATAAATTACCAATATATGTTTTTTTATCTTTTGAAAAGTTTCCTTCAGCACTTCAATACTCTTCACTTTTAAATTTACCTATTTCTTTTTCTCTTTCAACAATTAGGCGTAGTGCTGGTGTTTGCACTCTTCCAGCTGATAAACCTTTGAAGAGTTTTTTCCAAAGAAAAGGCGACAATTTATAACCAACCAGTCTGTCGAGTATTCTTCTTGCTTGTTGGCTTAAAACCATATCCATATCTATTTGTCTAGGGTTTTTAATAGCTTCTTCAATTGCTTGAGGCGTAATTTCGTGAAAAGCAATTCTTTGATAGTTTTTAATATTTAATGCTTCTTTTAGATGTCAAGAAATAGCTTCACCTTCTCTATCCTCATCAGACGCTAAAATAACATTATCATAACCCGCAACTTCTTTTTTCAAAGAATTTACAAATTTTATTTTTACTTTTGGAACAATATATTTTGGTTCAAAATTATTTTCAACATCAACGCCTAAAGTTGATTTTGGTAAATTGCGAATATGTCCCATTGAAGCAATAACCTTGTATTTTTTTGAATCTAAAAAAGATCCAATTGTTTTTGCTTTTGCTGGGCTCTCGACGATAACTAAAGTTTTCATAAAAAAGTTTTATTATATATTATTTTTTCTATTATAACGCTTAATATTAAAATAGTCAATTATTTTAAAATTTCAAGCTCATGTCTAAAATAATATCTTCCCCCGAATCAATTAATTTAGCCCCTTCTTTTATTAGCCCGTTTGTGCCGCAGCTACTCTTTTCAAATATATTATTAGGAATAGCATAAATGTCTCGATTCTGTTCTTCAGCGAATTTTGCTGTAATTAGTGTCCCACTTCTTTCCTGAGCTTCAATAATTAATACTCCTTTTGATATGCCGCTAATAATTCTATTTCTTGCTGGGAAATAATATTTTTCTGGTTTAAAATCAAGCGGATATTCACTTACTACTAAGCCACCATTTTTTACAATGGATTTTGCTAAATTAATATTTTCGCTTGGAAAAAAATAATTAAAACCAGATCCAATAATACCGATTGTTTTTAAGTTGTTTGCTAAGGCGCATTTATGCGCATATGAATCAATACCTAAAGCCAATCCACTAACAATTGTAATTTTACTATCTTTTAATTCTTTTATTATTTTTTCGGTTGATTTTTTGCCATAATCGGTTGATTTTCTTGATCCAATTACAGCCAAATTAGAATTAGCATTAAAGCATGATGCATCTCCTCTTATATACAACCCTAAAGGCGGGTTATATATTTCTTTTAACAGCTTAGGATAATTCTTGTTTTCAAGTAATATAATTTTTGTATTTGAGTTAATTATTTTTTCGTATTCTTTATCTGGGTCTAATTTATCTCAAATATTATCATTTTTAATATCCAACTCTTTTAATACTTCAGGCAGCCTACTATATATATGTTCAAATTTCTTGTATTTATTAAAAACCAATGATAATTTTTTGAAATTATCTTTTAAACCAATTCTCAAAACATTAAAATATTTTAAATCAGTCATTGTAATTTTTTAAAAAGTTTGTTACAATTGTCTTAATTAATTATATCATTTTTTTCAATAAATATCATGGAAGAGGAACAATTAACACAAGCTAACAACAAAAAATTACCATTTGGCATTAAACCTTTCACGCCTTTTCAAAAAAAGTTGTCAATTTATATTGTTGTTAATTTAATAGTGTTAATTATTGGATTAACATTTATTTCCCAATTTGCAAAAGAAATTCAAATAACAACTGGAATGATATCGGATTTTAAAAAAAATCAAGTTGGAGTAAATGTATTAATGGAATATATTGCCAAGCTTGAAAGAGACAGCAAAGCAGTAAAAGAAGATTTTAGTAAGTATCAAGGATTATTGTCTGATATAGAGGATATACCTACAATTAAAAAACAAATTACCAATATAGGTGCTAAAAACAGGGTTGACCCACTTCTAAACATTCTTACCCTTAACCCAGCTAAAGAAAATGAAAGTACAAGCTACGGCTTTGTCCTTTCTCTTGCCGGTAGATTTGATAATATTATTAAGACATTCAAAGATATTAATGCTTTAGATATTTTAATTACATTTGATCAAATTACTTTTGAAAAAAACTTACCTAAAAATGTTGAAAAAGAGTTAGAACAAATAACAGCTGATGGAGAAGTTATTCCAACAACCAAAGCAGTAACTCGATATTCATCAACTAGCCAATCCGGCGATATATTTAAAGTTAGTGTTATAGGTAAAATATATCTTAAAGAAAATATAAAGAATCAAGAAAATGAAACAAAACAATAAAAAAATAAAAATTAATGGTTCAATTCTTATTTCCCTTGCCTTATTAATTCTTTTAATATTTTTTGTAAGCAATAGATTAGTTTTTATTATTAACAATGTTGAAAAAGTTTTAAAAGACCCAGAAACATCAACTCAAAATCAAAAGAAATTTAATATTACAAAATTTAATGAGTTAAAAACAAAAATGCCGCTAGATTAAGTCTGGACATTCAGAAAAAAATATGATAGTATTTTATCGATTGGACGTGTAGTTCAGTGGTAGAACGCTGTCCTGATAAGACAGAGGTCGGAGGTTCGATCCCTCCCACGTCCACCAAT
>JAQUZI010000047.1 GCA_028691405.1 Minisyncoccota bacterium | reverse complement strand
AATTCTTTAAAATCAATAATTTCTTTTAATAATATATTATTTAAATTTTTACCTGATACATAATCAGCTAAACCTTCAATCAACCATCTTGGTTTATTAATTTCATATATTTCTTTTATAAACACATGAGATATTTCATGCGTTAATACTTTTATAAAATTATCTTTGCTATGGCTTGTTTGTGATTCAAATGCGGATGGACTAAAAATATTGATCAAACAAGATTCTGGTATCCAAGCAACCATTCATTTTTCTGATTTTTGATTATATGCTTTTTCAAAATAAAAATCAAAGTCTTCTCGATTATAAAATAATTTTACAACCAAATTGCTCAATTCTTTTCCAAAAAACTCTTTATTTAAATTGTATGCTTTATAAACTAAAGCTTCTATTTCTTGTTTTGAATCTATTTTATTATTATATTGTATTGATAAATTCATAAATATACGATTAAAAAATAAATTAATTTATAAAACCCACATATTAAGCAATTTTTTCTAATAATATATTTATTTGTTTATTTGTATTTTTCTTTTAAACATAAGTATTAAAATTGAAAACAATAAAAACCCAGAAGTAGTATTAATTGCTTTTCTGTTTTTCACATTTTTTAATTCTTTCTGTCTTAATTCATCTAAACATTGTTTAGAATAAAGATCTTCTGGATAAATTTTATTACCCTTTCAATAAACATCCCCATCTTTATTAAAATTAAATGAATGCATCCGTTCTTTTCCGCCAGAATTTATAAAAATCTGCCATACAGCTAAACCCGGCTCCCGATGTTCAACTAAAATCTTATTTTGTTTATCTATTTCATTTACTACATCTACATCTCAATAATTATCCCCATTAACTTTTATCGGACTATACATAACATCATACCCTTTAACATCTTTTGATTCTGACAAAGATAAAAAATATTTTTCTCCAATAGTTATACCATCTGCACTTTTCCCTGTTGATTTTAATCAATATTTTTCTAAACCATTAACAATAATTTTCATATTTTTGAAAACAAAAAGTTTTTTTGTTTGAGGAAAAACAAAATTTACTTTTACTAATCAAACGTCATTATCTATTTTCGAGCATACCTCTCCTAAAATTAACACTTCTTGTCACGAACCAGCCATAACTTGGAGATCTGCTGTAGCTGCAAAAGTATTAAATGAATATACAAAAACAAAAATCAAAACAAATAGTATTTTAAGTATTTTCATATAATTTTTATTATTTTTAAAATTATTAATTATTTAAGTTTTAAATATCTCAACGAGATAATTTTTTAATGATTTTTTCAATGTTATTCTTCTTTGTATCATAATTAGTATATATTTTGATATCTCCTAGATTACTATAATTTCTTACGTCTGATTTTATTTTTTCCATTCCTTATATTAGCATTCCCGGACTTATAGTAAATATACATTTATTCTTTCTATTCTCTAATAATAATCAATACTACATTGTGAATAAATATCAGTAATCTTTTGGTTAAATCTTCTTTCACTAGAACGGATATTTCTTATACGAGCCAATTGTTCTTCAAAGTAATCTTTACCAAAACTATCATGGAGATCTTTTAGCCTTTCAGTCGCTCAAATACGAAACTGCGTTGCTTGAGAACTGTTTACTCTATATCCAACAGAAAGAATAACGTCTAAATTATAAAACTTTGTATTATAAATCTTACCATCTTTTGCAGTATGTTCCAAAATGGAACTAACTGAACTTTCTTTCAACTCCCCGCTCTCAAAGATATTTTTTAAATGCTTAGTAATAGCCGGCCTTTGCACGCCAAATAAAGCAGCTATTTTTTCTTGTGTCAACCAAATATTTTCATTTTTTAAAAATATCTCAACTTTTACATTACCATTTGGTGTAGTATATAGCAAAAAATCAGTAAAATTGTTTTGTTTAATAATTTGATTCTTTTTTTCCATAACACTAATTTATTTTTTATTAATTTTTCAAAAAAATAATTAATATATTATTTAGTACTTCCAAACCCTCCTCTTGATTTTTTCTTATTAAATTTTTGTAATTTAAGCTCTGGTTTACTAATTTTAACTAATAATGCTTGAGCTATTCTTTCTCCTTTAGTAATTTTAACTACTTTACTACTAAAATTATAGAATTCAACTTTAATTTCATCTTCATCTCCGTTATAATCTTGATCAATAACACCAATTCCATTAGCTACAAAAAGATGTTTTTTGATTGGTGTTGAAGATCTAGAAGCTATCATTAAAAAATAGTCTTTTGGTATTTTAACAATTAAATTAGTTGGTACTAATTCAATTTGCTTAGGCTTAATTGATATATCAATTCTAGAATACAAATCAAATCCTACAGATCCTTTTGTTTGATACATTGGATCTGGTAAATCTTTATCAATTTTTTTATAATTTAAATAATTTGACATAATTATTTCTTAATTTTATATAGATATATTATATCAAATTTTTAATTTTTCGTATAGTATATACCTAATATTTCATAAAAACCAATTTTGACAATTAAAACATATTATGATATAATAATATAAAATCTATTGCGAAAGGGGGTCAATGTGAACATTATAAAAAAAATAAAAAAGTATTCTCGTGTAATTTCTATGACAGCGGTGCTAATTTCTGTTTCAATGTCTTTATTAATCGAGTTTGAACTAATACCTAAATCAACAGCATCCCTATCCACCAGCTTTTTCTTTCTAGTCATCTCGTTTTTATTTTTATTTCTCATTGAAACCAAGCCTTGACCAAGCGCAATCAAGACACCCCGTACAAAAAATTTGTACGGGGAATTTTTTTAAATTATTTACTAACATCAACTAATCCACCCATATAATCAGCTTCATAAACTATTTCATTATTTTTCATAATTACTTCTTTCCCTGAAAATCTTTCAACATCTCCCTCTCAATTGTTTTTATAAACAAAACCTTCAAATTCAATTTCTTTTGGACCTCTAACTGGAAAAT
>JAQUZI010000046.1 GCA_028691405.1 Minisyncoccota bacterium | reverse complement strand
TCTTGAAGAAATGGTAGCGCAAGGGACTTTCAGGCAAGACCTATACTACCGTATTCACGTGATTTCCGTCAGTTTGCCTCCGCTACGCGAGCGGCTTGAAGATCTACCCATACTGGCTCAGGAGTTCCTGCAACGATTTGCCGCGCTTGAACAAAGGCAGATCGAAGGCTTCGATGCAGAAGTCTTCAAAGCTTTTTTCTCATACGACTGGCCGGGAAATATCCGCGAACTGGAAAATACTGTCGAACGGGCTGTAGTATTGTGTTCTAGTCAGACTATTACGTTAGACCTTTTGCCTGAACATTTCGATAAATCTTGTAAAACCGAACAACGAAAAACGAATGTGTTGCAAGAGACTCGACGACAAGCTATTGTCCAGGTACTTGAACGTAATCACTATAATGTTCAGTCGAGTGCGGTCGAACTCGGTCTTCATCGGTCAACACTCTATCGGCAGATCAAGAAGCTAGATATCGATATTCCTTAAAAGTTGCAGAAGCGCGACAAAATGAGAAAATTCTACCTTGTTAATTCGCGTTTTTGCGACAATAAATAATAAAAACCCTCAATAGCATACGCTAAAACCAATAAACACAACTTGGCATGGTTCGTGCGTATATAGTTGCATGAAAGTGGCAGTAGCCGTATGGCAAGACCGGATTGCACCTGTGTTTGATTCTGCGCACATGTGTCTGATCTTTGAGACTCGTTGTTATGCTAGCGCGATACGAGTACTTGAGACAATCGCATTATCGCCACAATCGTGCAGGGAAAAAGTTGAGCATCTTGCGCATGCTGGTGTTTCGACACTTATCTGTGGTGCAGTAAGTCGCCAATGCGAATATATGCTACTGGAGCATGGAATCACATTGTATACGTTTGTCGCAGGGGATGTACAAGACGTGTTGGGAGCATGGCAGCAAGGTTCTTTACAGCGCGAAAGGTTTTCCATGCCGGGTTGTTCACGTCCTCAACGGCGTTGCCGAAGGCGTGGGCAAAGACATATTTACTGATTATCTAGGAGGTTCCATATGCCGAGAGGTGATAGAACCGGACCCGATGGATACGGGCCGGCCACAGGAAGAGGACTTGGATATTGTACTGGACATCTGAGAGCGGGCTTTGCGTTTGGAGGAGGCCGAGGATACGGCCGAGGTTTTCAAAGAGGTTTCAGAGGAGGGTATCCGTATGCAGGAAACTGGGGTATGGCTGCATACCCAGTGTATCCGAGCACAATCGGAATCGACGAGGCGAGGGTATTGGAAGAACGTGCAAAAGCGGTAGAAGAAGAACTTCAGGCAATAAAAGCACGTCTTGATGAACTTGCTTCGAAAGGAGAGTAGTCATGAGAGTCGCGATTACCTCAACCGGACCATCTGTTGATTCAGCATTCGATAATAGATTTGGACGTGCGTCTTACTTCATTATTTTTGATTCCGAAACAGATGGCTATGAAGTATTGGACAATGTCCAGAATTATCAAGCCGCGCAGGGAGCAGGCATTCAGGCGGCACAAACGATTGCGTCAGCTCGTGTAGATGCCCTCATAACAGGCCATCTTGGTCCTAAAGCTTCCAGAACGCTAGCTGCAGCTTCCGTTAAAGTGTTCCAGTCGGATGCAAAAACCGTTGAAGAAGCTTGGAAATTGTATAAACATGATGCCCTCAGACCGTTGAATCAGGCAGATGTCGAAGGCCACTGGGTATGAGAATCGCGATTGCATCAGGAAAAGGCGGCACTGGAAAAACATTAGTTGCAGTGAATGTAGCCAGATGTGCCGGCGAACACGTAACGCTCCTCGACTGTGATGTCGAGGAGCCAAACGACGCTCTTTTTTTTCAATCTCTTCCAATTGAAGAAACTCAAAACGTAAACGTTGCCGTTCCGGTTGTCAACGAATCGGTGTGCAACGGGTGCGCAGCTTGCGTCAAAGCATGCAGATTTAATGCGTTGGCCGTAATAGCCAAAAAAGTTTTGGTCTTTGAAGAGCTTTGTCATTTTTGTACTGCGTGCGAGTATGCATGTTCTGTTCAAGCTATTTCATGGAAAAATAAGAAAATAGGTACCATCTCTAAACGAAAAGGACATCAGTTTGCATTATATGAAGGTGCTCTGGATGTAGGCATTGCAATGCCGGTTCCGTTAATTAGAGCATTAAAACGGAACATTCCTCACGAACATGCCGTATTGCTCGATAGTCCTCCGGGAACTAGTTGTCCGATGATCTGGACCGTGCTGAATTGCGACGCGGTAGTGCTGGTAACCGAGCCGACGCCGTTCGGATTGCACGATCTACAGCTGGCGGTTGAAACCGTACGGGAATTGCACATACCGTTTGCCGTAGTGATCAACAAAGACGGTATCGGGGATGATCGTGTCGTCCAATACTGTGAAGAACAATCTATTCAGATTCTTGCCAAAATTCCTCATGATCTTGAAATAGCTCGCGCATACGCGAAAGGACGTTTCGTTATCGAAGAGTTGCCTCACTATCAAGCACTATTTTCCCAATTGTGGCAAAACATGAATAAACTCGCGCGGAAGGAGGCTTGATGTGGTTCAGCAACCTCGAATCAAAGAATTAACCATTATCAGCGGTAAAGGCGGAACGGGAAAAACCAGTCTTACCGCTTCGTTTGCCGCATTAGCGGAGCATGCAGTACTTTCTGACTGCGATGTGGATGCCGCAAATCTTCATCTCATCATAAAGCATTACATCATACAAAGCGAACCGTTTATTAGCGGTTACACTGCCTCAATCGATCAAGAACGTTGTATCGGATGCGGTCTGTGCGCATCTCCGTGTACGTTTGAAGCAATCGCTCTACATGACGGACGCTATGTGATTGATCATGTACGCTGCGAAGGATGCGGATTGTGTGTAGATATCTGTCCGGTCGATGCGATAGATTTCTTGCCTGCAGAGTGCGGCACGTGGATGGTCAGCGAAACCGAGTACGGCCCGATGGTGCACGCACATCTACATGCAGCCGCTGAAAATTCGG
>JAQUZI010000013.1 GCA_028691405.1 Minisyncoccota bacterium | reverse complement strand
TCTTCTTTTTCTTCTTCAGGTAAAGGTGGGACAATGTCGAAATATAGTTCGTCATCTGGGCTATTTTTCTTTTGCTTTGGCACAATGCTTTTTTAATATTTTTATTAAGATATATGTAAATTATACAAAACTAAAGATTAAATGTCAAATTAAAATATTATTCTTTAAAGATATTTCTGATAGTATCAACTAGTCCAGATTTATCAATTTTTTCTTTTATTTCTTTTCTTCTTTCTTCGATAGTTTTATCTATTTGTGTTTTATCTTTTTTAATATTTTCTTCTTTTTCAACTTCAATAGTTGTTTTCTCTTCTATATCTTTATTTCTATTGTTCTTAATAATTTCAAAGCATTCGTTACAATATACAGGTTTGCTTGGATCAGGTCTAAATGGGACTAAAGTTGGCTTATGGCATCGAGTGCATACAGCCTCTCAGTATTCTGTTTTAGATTTAATTTTAGAACTAACATTTGAAGACACAAATTCTAAAGATGTCCATTTCTTAATATCTGTTTCTACTTGTTCCCTAGTTTTAGCGAAATTGCTTCTTGTGTTTTCAACTATTTCGTTTTTATAACTAATTTCATAAGGCTCAAGTGGCGCTAACCCTATAGCAGAAAAAGCACTACTTGGCATACCATCAATTAAATATTTAATATAAAAGTTATAGTTAGGCAAATTAATTAAATCATTTTGATCAAAATCAGGAACAAATTGTTTTTCAATAAAACTGGCATCATCAGGACCAATACGAAAAGACACAATTGTACCAACATTTCCAAAAACAGCATCTTTAACCTTATCAGTTAATTGCCTTATATATTGATGTGTTATAATCAAATTAAGATTATATTTTCTTGCTTCAGACAATATATTAGCAAAAGATTCGGTAGAAAAAGTTTGAAACTCATCAATATATAAATAAAATGGAGGTCTATTCTCGGGATTTGTATCTGCGCGAGACATAGCGGCTAATTGTATTTTAGTAACCATCAAAGCGCCAAGCAATGTAGTATTCTCTTCTCCAATTAACCCTTTTGATAAATTAACTATTAATATCTTCCCTTCATCCATAATTTTACGAGCGTCAATTTTACTTTCTTTTTGCCCAATAATATTTCTAATTAATGGATTGGAAACAAATTGGCCAACTTTGTTTTGAATTGGCGCTATAGCTTCACGCCTAAATTTAGGGTCATATTTTTCGAACTCATTGTTTCAAAAAGATTTAACAGTTGGATCGGTAATTTTAGAAATAACTTCTTGTCTGTAATTACTGTCAGCCAACATACGATTAATACTTAATAATGTAGATCCTGGATATTCAAGTAAAGCCAAGATGGTATTGTTTAAAATATATTCCATACGAGCGGACCAAACGTCAGGTCATATTTTTTTAAAAACGCCCATGAGCCCAGATGAAACAACGTGTTTCATCTCATTAGGAACTTCTTCGATTATATTAAAAGCAATTGGGTATTCGATGTCAGATGGATCAAAATATACCACATCATTAATGCGCTCCTTAGGTATATAATTAATAATTTTGTCAGCTAACTCTCCGTGAGGATCAATAATAGCCATACCATGATTTTTACTAATATCTGAGAAGCACATATTTTCAATAAATGTAGATTTACCAGTACCACTTTTACCAATGATATACATATGATACTTTCTATCATTCTTTTTTATACCAAACTTAACTTCGTTAGAACGAAAGCTGGTAATACCTAATGCTGTTATATCATTATCATCCATAAAGTATGTTTAATTTATTGTATAATTGGTAAATTAGGAGGAGGAGCACTTTCTTTATTCTTAATATAGTCAAGCGATTTGCTTGAAACCTTTTGAAATGGAAAGTGATATATAGAAGCTAATTCTTCAGAATTAAGTACAAAAAACTTTTTCTCTATTTTGCGATTAATTACTCTTTGAAACAAATCTCTTTTCATATTTAATTCTATTTGATTTTTAGAAAAACTAGTTAATCATTTATCTAATAGTGTTTCTGTTTTTAACTCTACCCCTTTATTAGCAATCGCTTCAAAAGAATTTTGACTGGATGTAAATCTTTGTATAAACATGTTGATAGAAGAAGGAACAAATTTTTCAGTACATTCTTTTGGTGAAATATATGCGACTCTAAAATTACAACTAAAAACGCCGTAATCATTTTTGGTTTTTAAATTCTTTGCTTTTTCTTTATCTTCACTACTTGGTTCTTTTTTTACTTCTTCTTTAGGCGCAGAAGCGGCACTTATTACATCTCTAAAAACCTGAGTAAACAAAACTAAAAATTCTTCTGTTGCAGTTTTTTTAACAATTGGGGGTTTACCTAAAATTTTATTAATAACATTATCGCTTTCAATTGAATATTTTTCTTTTTGAATTTTATTTAATTGAGACAAAACAATCTGAAAAATAATTATCCCTTGGTAGTCAGCCTTAGCTGTTGTCTCTAACAATATAGTTATAGGATCTATTACCTTGCTATCTTTGTCACTAATAATATCACTTTTAATAGTATTAATCTGATATATGCTTTCTTTTTTAAGTTTATACTCTTCCCCTCAAATATCAAAATTATTATTAGGAATATTAGGTGGTAATTGACAAACAAAATCAGATATTTCATTAATTTTAATATCCGGATACTGAGAATAAAAAGCCACTTCGATTAAATCTTTTAAAGATTTAGGCAATATACATAAATATCTTAACTGATTTTTGCAACAAATAATTTCAAAAACTACTTTTTTATCATCTTTAATTTTAATATTTTTAAGATTTTCAAAGAAATTCTTCATTGAAGTAACTGGTTGCTTAAAGCTATCAGAAGAAAATTTTAATTCTAAATAAATTAAAGGATCTTCTTCGGCTGGCTTTGCAATTTGTTTTTTATAACCTTGATATATTTTTCTAAAATATATAAAAAGAGCTAGTGGTATAATTAACCACCAAAACTCTCTGAAAATAATAAATATGGTTGATATTATTTTTGATAAAAATATACCAAAATTAAATGTCATTAAAAATATTTTTAAGCACTAAGTATTGATTTATTTTCATCATCAATACCCGGCATTGCTTTTATTTGATATTTGCCATCGTGAGTTCTTTCGAACTTATTATTATTGCGTAAATTAAATTTAATAGTATTGTCTTTGGCCATGCGTTGCTCTTTAACCTTGCTAATAATTTCTTTTTCACTTAAAGGAGAATTGCTAGTTTGCAAAACTTGAGATATTATATCTTTAATAACACCTGGCTGATAACCTCATTCGGTTAATGCATAATGACCATGTCCAACTAAAACAAAACGTGGGTCTTTAATTAATTCATTATGAACGGTTTGAATACTTACCTCTTTTCTTTTTCGATTAACAGCTTGAGTTGCATTTAAAAATTCGCTTTCTTTTAAATGGTTAGTTAAAACTTTAAAATGAATAGGTTTCTTTAAATAATATTTCATTAAAAAGTAAGCTTTATCTCTGGCATTTAAAGGATTGATAATGGATCAGGATATTAAACCAAATTGACCGAAAGGATTGCGTCCAATTTTTTTATAAATATACATCACATTTTGAATGTGTTTAAGATTAATGCTACCATCAATCTCTTTTTTAATTTCATTTAAAGTTATAGGAGTTTGTTTTTCTTTAAGAATTGATTCAATATCTTCAGCTAATTTTTTAATTTCATTTAAATCAATATTAGCAAAACATCAGAATGGTTTAAAGAAATTGTTGCCTGAGAAATAGTAAAAATTTTCATCTAAATTTAATAAAAAGCTGACAACACTATCAGGAGTGTTATCACCAAATTTCTCTTTAAGTTCATTGATAAAAATTTTCTCTTCTAAAACATTGCCACTTTGTTTTAAAATTTTCTTAGCAGCATTAATAAAATCTTTAAGTTTGGCTGGTGTTTTTTGTGATCTAATATCACTTAAACACTCTTCTTGAATTTGTCTTATACGCTCACGAGTAACTTTAAATTCTTGGCCAATAGCGTTAAAAGTCATTGGTTTTTTATCAAAAAGACCAAATCTTTTTTTAATAATCTTTTGGTCGCGATTACTTAAATCTTTTATTAATTTTTCTGTTAAATCGGTTAAAGTATTTTTTGCCATGATTAAATATTATTTGATTGTATTGTTTATAATATAACATATAAAAATAAAGAAGTCAAGAGAAATTATTGCATTAAACATACTAAATTTAGCCTCTTTCACTGTACTCGCATTTGTCAGTGTTAACAATAACAATATCCCCTTGATTAATAAACATTGGTACATCAATCTCTAAGCCATTTTCTAAAACAACTTTTTTCATTGCCCCACTGGATGTATTCCCTTTAGCCGCACCAGGTGATTCTTTAACAATATATGGTATTTTTATTGGAATTTCAAAGCTTACTGGCTCATCTTCAACATATATAATATCAATTTCAATTCCTTGCTTTAAATATTTTAGCTTGTCTTCAAAAATATCAGTTGCTAAAGAAAATCTTTTCTTATTCTCGTCATTAAAAAACACCTCTTTTTCGTTATGGTAGATATATTCAGCTTGTTTTTTTTCAGTATCTAATTCTTCAAATTTTTCATTTGATTTGAAAGAGATATCTCTTTTAGCATTATTTTTTAAATTTTTTAATTTAGTCTGCATAAAAGCACCTCCTTTCCCTGGTTTCATAAATTGATACTCTAATATAGCCCACGGTTGATTCTCGTATTTAATAATTAATCCTTTTTTAAAATCAGAAGTTGAAATCATAATAAAATATTTAAAAATTTTTTAAATTAATTTGTATATCAAATATAGTTATCTCATTTATAATTTTGATCCATACCACCAATAATCCAAATTTTATCATCAAAAACAATAACACCATGATCTTCTCTACCAGTAAAATTATTATTAATAATATTTCTTTCTCAATTCAGACCATCTTTAGAGAATCACATATCATTAGTTTTTTCGGTGTCGCTTCAGCCGCTAACAATAATTAAATGATCTTTAAATACATTGGAAATATGACCATGTCTTTCATTAAATTCTGGGTGATCAGTAATTAAATTTCAATTAAACCCATCAGAGGATGTTCAAATATCATGGCTAATATTGTCTCCAAAGTCCAGTCCTCCCATTAATCACATTTTGTCCTGAAACACCGAAACATCATGATCATATCTAACTGAAAAAGGAGCATTTGTTGTCGCTGGCTTTCAAATCAATCCATCTTCAGAATATCATACATCATTATATGTTGTTCGTTTGTCAAAATTAACACCACCAATTAGCCATAATTTATCCTGAAACACAGTAACCGTATGACCTTCTCTTGGTCCAAATGAAGCAAGCTCAGTAACAAGTTTTCAATCTTTTCCATTTTGCGTTGATCATATATCTCCTTTTGTACCAATACCTTGCTCATAACCACCAATTAGCCATATTTTATCTTTAAATGCAACTAATGGCAAAGATCTTCTTTTCCCTCAAGGAGCTTTATCGGTTATTAATTCTCATTCATGACCATCTGCTGATTTTCACACATCAGCAAAATGAGGTGCTTTTCAATATTGAACCATAGATCCTTGGGTAACTGAGTTCCCATCAAGCCCGCCCATAACTCAAATGGCATCATCAAAAACAACTGTGCCGTGAGAATCTCTTGCTTGGAATGGGGCATTAGTATCAATGTTTCAATTCATCTCTTTGAAATTTATTTCTTTAGTTGTAGTTGTTGTAGGAACAATAGTAATATCTTTAGATTGGAATATTTTTTTAAAATTAAACATTAAAAAAATCACAAAAAATATAGCTATTAATATAAATAACTTTTTCATTTTATATATTTAAAACAATTAATTTCCTCACTCAATCATCTCTCCTTCTTTTAAAAATTTATCAAGCATCTTTATTTCTTCACCTATACCTTCGATTAAATCGTATTTATCTATTTCGTCAACAGAAACCCAAGCATAGTCAGTCATAGAATCTTGTAATTTTACATCCCCTCCAGCATAATCACCATATAAACTAACAATAATAGCGGGGATTTCATCAGAACGAATAAATGCCATGCTTGTTAAATATCCTATATTTTTAATATCCACACCTGCTTCTTCTTTAACTTCACGACGAGCAACTTTTTCAAAAATATTATATCACATATCTGATGTATCTTTTGGTGTATTTATATAATCACTTTTTTCTAATTTACCGCCTGGAACAGTTCATTTACCAGGCATATTTTTTTCTCAATCAGCTCTTTTAGTAATTAAATATTTATTATCTTTAATAACAACAACTGTTGCCACAAGATAATGAGCTTTGTCTTCATTATATTCAATCATAATAATAAAATTAAAATTTTAATATAATTATAGGATACCACAAATTAAGTTTTTTTTCAAATAAAACTATTGACATTTTACTTTAATTATAGTAGAATGGAAAATATTAAAGGAACAATCGTTCTTTTTATTTTGCCCCCATAGCTCAGTTGGTAGAGCAGCAGCCTTTTAAGCTGAGGGTCGCAGGTTCGAGTCCTGCTGGGGGCACAAAAACATAATATCAGTAATTTAAAAAAAACCACTAATATGTGGTTTTTTTTAAATTATTTGAAATAAAGTTTTTCTGGATAATATCGCATATCAATATAAGTAGTGATTGTACGCATGTCTTTGCTTTCTTTTTGATAAAAACCTTGTGATGTATTAAAAGCATCGACAATATCTTCATTTAATGTAAGATATATTTTATATTTTTTATTTAACCTAAGTATTATAGCGCTGGGTGTATTTAATGAATATTCAAATTCAAAATGATCAACATTGCTTAATTGAAGATAATTAATAAACTCGGAAAAATATTTCATTTTTTCTGCGTTAATTAAATTTTTAGGAATATTGATATTTTGTTGTTTGATATAGATATTAACGATTTTTGAATCATCAACTAAATTACTTTTAAATACAAATCCAGTTTCATCTAAATATATATTTTCTATGTATTTTTCTAGCAGTGATTCTTCATTAGGTTCAAATAAAAGCTTGGCTAATGGTTTTTTTTCAACAATATGCACGTTAAGTGTTTTTTTAAAAAAGTTTTTGGTAATATAAATACGATTAATATCTGCAAAAAATATTTGTTGAATTTTAAAATTATTAATAAAAATTAAATTATTATTAATTGGCAATATTGTCTGTTCGTTTAACAAACCATCTACTTTTGTATGAATGTCTTTAACTGGAACTCGTGTAGCTCCGACTATATTTACATGATTGATATGAAAAAAATCACTAAAAATAACGAAATAAATTAAAAAACAAAAAATTATAAAGAAAAGAAAGACAAAAAGAGTACGTTTTATATAACGCATTTTTTGTTTTCTAAAATGTTTTGTTTTTAAACGTCGAGTCATTAGGCTATTTTTTTCTTTTTATTACAGAAATTCTTTTCGGCATATATTTTAATAATGCTTTTGGTATTTTAACAGACCCATCTTTTTGTTGATAATTTTCTAATATAGCAATTAAAATACGGGGTGAAGCAATAATAGTATTATTTAAAGCAAAGCAATACTCTTTTTCATCATTATCTTGAAAACGAATATTCGATCTACGTGTTTGCCAGTCAGTTAAATTAGAACAAGAGTGAGTTTCTCCATAAGAATTATGGCTAGGCATATATGTTTCAATATCATTGGCATAATATTTGCCTGCTCCCATATCGCCAGTGCATAAATTAACAACTTGATAAGGCAATTTTAATTCATTTAATATTTCTTCTGAAATAGAAATCATTTCTTGAAAATATTTTTGTGATTTTTCAATATCATTTTCACAAATAACAACTTGTTCAACTTTAAAAAATTCATTGATACGATACAACCCTTTAGTATCTTTACCATAACTACCAGCCTCACTACGAAAGCAAGGAGAAAAAGCACAAATCTTAATTGGTAAATCTTTTTTAGAAAGAACTTCATCTTTATAGTAAGCAAGTAATGATAGCTCTGATGTTCCAGCTAAAAACAAATCTTCATCGTTTTTAATTTTATAAACTTCGTCTTGTAAAAAAGGAAAGAAACCACTGTTAAAAAACGTATAGCCTTTAACAATCGTAGGCGGAATAAAAGGTTTAAATCCTTTTTGTATTATTTTATTAAAAGCATAATTTAATATTGCCATATGCAACATAGCTCCTTCGTTTTTAAGATAATAGCCACGAAAACCATGTACATCAGTTCCTTTTTTTAAATCTAAAATGTCAAGATCTAATCCTAATTGAATATGATCTTTTATTTCAAATTTAAATTTTGGTATTTTCCCTACACTTTTAACTACTACGTTGCCTTCAGCACTTCCATTTACTGGTGTATTAATTGATACAATGTTAGGAATCCTAAAATATATTTCTTCAAACTCTGATTTAGTATTATTAAATTCTTTTTCTAGTTTTTCTAATTCTTGTTTTAACAATTTGCTTTGATTTATCAAAGCATCATCTCTTTTGTCTTTCATGCGATCATTAATTTCATTTCTTTTAGATCTAATTGTTTCTACTTTTACTTGGAGTTGTCTTTTTTTCTCATCTAATTCAATTAATTTATCAATATCAATTTTAATGTTTTTATTAAAACACGCATTTTTAACTTCGGTAATATTATTTTTAATAAATTTAATATCAAGCATTTTATTTTTTTAATTGTGGTTAAATACTAACAGAAAAGAAACAAAAAAACAATGATTTTATTTAAACAATTTGATTAATAGAATTTTCTATTGTTCTAACAAAATTTTCAATTTGTTTAATAATTACTTTTTTATTATTTTGCTCTGTGTTATATTGCAGCTGAGGAAAAAACCTATTTAAAACGTTTTTAACAATTTTTTTGCTAACTTTTATTGATATTTCTTCTTTTTGTTTTAATAAAACTTCTTTTAAGTCGTTTTTAGATCTAGGTTTAGATCATTTTTCTATTAAACTTTCTATTGATGCTAAAGTTTTTTCATCTTTTAATAATTTTTCACTCGTAATTTTACTTCTAAGATTTCTTTTTTTCTCTTCTACGTCTTTTGGCTCTTTGCTTTCCAATTCTTTTAATTTATTTTCTAGATCAAATTCTAATTTTAAATTTGGATAATAAAAAAACATTTTTAAAAGAGACAATATTTCTTCTTTAAATTCTTTATATGGAAATCTAGGTGATTTTTTACTTTCTTCTTTTGGCTTTTCAGAATATTTTAAAATTAAATTTTTTAAACTATTCAAGCGTTCTTTTAAAAATTCGTTCTGTTTTTCATCTCAAGGTAAAAAGTAATATTTTTCATCTTCTATTGTAATTTCAAAATTATTAAAAAATTCTGGATCATAACTAACAACGTTTTTATTGCGCTGTTTATTTATCGGTTCTTTATTTATTGCACCCCATGTTTCAAACACTATATTGTCTAATTCTCTTTGCTGTTCTGGGGTTAACCCTGAATCTTCTTTTTTAGGTTGGTCTTTTTTCATAATAAACTTTAATCCTTTATGTAAATTATAGTAAAACTAGAAATAAAAGTCAAGCAATTTAAAAAGGAGGATTTAAGCCTCCTTTTTAAATCAATTGTATATTATTCTTCATCTTCAAATTCGTCTTCTTCAAATTCGTCATCATCAGCCAAATCATCAGATAAATCACTACTTTTTAAGCCAACCAAATCGTCATCTCCTAAAAATGCTGTTTCTACGTCTTCTGTTTCTGGCAATTTTAGTTCCATTGGCTTGTTACAACAAACCAATTCTCCTTCTCCTGTGTGAATAACACGTACGGTATTCCCACAAACATTGCATTTATATATTTGGTCTTCAATCGTCATAATTGAAATTTAAAATTTTTATTAATATTTTTCACATTTTAATTGATAATAGGCCTGAGGATGTTGGCATGAAGGGCATTCTTCTGGAGGAGTATTCCCTTTATGAATATAACCACACTCACGACATACTCATTCAACCTCTTCGCTTTTATTAAACACAGTATTTTCTTGAATATTCTTTAATAATTTTTGATATCTTTCTGAGTGATGTTTTTCAGCGACAAGTACAGCTCTAAATCATTTAGCAATTTCTGGCAGGCCCTCTTCATCGGCAACATCTGCAAAATCAGCATACATAGTATTTCATTCATAATCTTCACCAGCAATAGCTAATTCCAAATTCTTTTTTGTATCACCAATTTCAATTACAGCACCTGTTTCAACATTAATATCTGTTAGCCCATCTTCTTTTAATTCTTGAATACGTTTAAATATTTGTTTAGCATGCTCTTTTTCTTGCTCAGCTGTTTCCATAAATATGCCACAAATTTGTTCGTAGCCTTCTTTTCTAGCAACTTTAGCAAACATATCATAACGATTGCGCGCTTGGCTCTCGCCAATAAAAGCTTTAACTAAATTTTCTATAGTTTTTTTCATAATATTTTTTTAGTAAATTTATTAATTAGTCAAAGTTTAAACAATTTTTTATTTCTTGTCAACATTGTTTGTAAAATTTGAACCGGCAATAAAACCTGTAGTCCAACATGCCTGTAAATTATACCCTCCTGTCTTGCCATCGATGTTTAAAACTTCTCCACAAAAATATACATTATCTAATATTTTAGATTTCATATTTTTCTGATCTACTTCTTTTAGATCTATACCGCCAGATGTAACAATGGCAGTTTCAAATCCAAGGTGACCACTAATAGTTATTTCGATATTTTTAATAACTTTCGCCAACTTAAGTCTTTCTTCTTTTGTCACTTGGTGAACTTTTTTATGAAAACTAATACCGGACAATTTAATAATCTCTTTAATTAAATTTTGGGGTAATAAATCGTTTAATGAATTTTTAAAATCGTGATTGGCGTATTTATCAAAATCTCTTTGTAATCGCAAATCTAATGCTTTTAAAGTTAATGCTGGTTTTAAATCTAAACAAAGTATTACATCTTTAGTGCTAATCATTTTAACAACGGTATTACTAATATTTAAAACAATAGGGCCAGATACACCAAAATGAGTAAATAACATTTCGCCAAAAATTGACTTTTTGCTACCTTTAATTTTTAATGATACATTTTTTAAAGAAAGACCTGATAATTTTTTAATTCATTCTTCTTTGCATTTAAGCGGAACTAGAGCTGGAGTTAAATCAGATATGTTATGACCTGCTTTTTTTATCAAATCAAATATTAAACCATCTGAGCCAGTAATTGGATATGATTTCCCTCCGCTAGCAATAATATAATTTGATGCAGATACGACTCGATCATCACTAAGCTCAATATTAATTATTTTTTTATTCTTAACATTTAATTTTGTAACTTTTGAACTATAAAAAATATCAATATTATCTTTTTTAAGATTTTTCTCAAAAAAATCAATAACACTTTGGCTATCACCTTCTTTAGGGAAATATCTGTTTCCTCTTTCAACTTTTAAATCTAAGCCGTTTTTCTTAAAAAAATTTAAAGTTTCTTTAACTCCAAATTTAGAAAATCCAGAGAAAAGAAACTTACCACCTTCAGAATTATAATATTGAATCATTTTTTTAAAATCCATTTCATTGTGAGTTATATTGCATCTACCTTTACCAGTAAGTGACAACTTACGGCCAAAAGATTTATTGCGATCAATAATTAATATTTTATTATTCTTGTTTTGAGAGGCAATAAATCCAGCCATCATACCAGCTGGACCACCACCAATAATAATTAAATCATATTTTAGCATAGTGTGTTTTTAAAAATAAATTAATAAGTAACCATTTGTTGTATTGTCTGTATAATTTTTAATAGTATTGTTTTCAACAAAACCATTGAGAATAGTACGAACACGATAAATCAAAACCGGCTCATTGTTGATAGAGTGTAGCCCTTTACCAACGATAATTTGTAAATAATGATTTCCATTATCTTTAGCATTAACAATTGCTTCTAAAAAATAATCTTTTAAAAAATCAAAAGATACATTTGTACCTAATTCATGACAATCAATAATAGGAACTTCTTTTATGTTGTTATTGCTGCCTGTCATATTAATAATTAAATGGATTAGGTTTATTAAAATCAGGGTTTAAAACATCTTTTGCGTTTTCTTCAAGGGGTTGATAAAACACTTCATCAAAATTAAATCCGGAAACATAATTCATAATTTCTTCATATTCTTGAATGTTAACCGGGCGATTAATTTCAGGAAATTTATTAGCATTATAAGTAGGGTTGTATTGAGTCATTAAACTAAAAATAATATTTTTACCAAAAGAATTTATAATATCAATACATTTTTTAGTATTTTCAATATTATTAGGTAATATTAAATGGCGGATAATAACCCCCTTTTGCATAATATTATTATCAATAATATTATTAGGCTGCTGTTTAATCATTTCTAATATACACTCTTGAGATACATCTGTATAATTTTTAACTTTAGAATATTTTTCACCCAACTCATTAAACCCATATTTAAAATCAGGCAAATAAATATCAACTAAATTATTTAATTTCTTAAGTTTATTAATATTATCATAAGCATTAGTATTATAAACTACAGGAATTTTTAACCCTAATGATTTTGCTTTAGTTAAAGCTAATATAATACTATCAATTCAAATTGTAGGACTAACTAAATTAATATTTAAACAATTTTGCTTTTGTAAAACCAACATAATATCAACTAACTCATCAATAGTATAATCTTTGCCAATTCAGTCCTGAGATATCTGTCAATTCTGACAAAATTGACAATGTAAATTGCATCCAGAAAAGAATATTGTTCCTGACCCTAAATCTCCAGAAATTATAGGCTCTTCCCCAGAGTGTTTACCATATCATGCAATTTTAATTTTCATTAGTGTTAACTTTAAAATATTTAATAAAAACAATAGATCAAATAATTCATATACAGAGGGATATCATTTCAGGAATTGCTAAACCTAATGGGTATATAAATCTTCAAATAACTATAAATATAGCTCATAAAACAATTAAAAATATGGAAACAATTTTAGTAAATAGTCCCAGTTTCTTATTATCTCCTTTAAGACTTACCCCTAAAAACAATAGCCCAAAAGGAAAAACAGCAAAAAGAATAATAGCAAAAACCAAATGGATTAAATGTTCTTCAGTAAAAACACCTATAAATACCAAAGAAATAGAAGATATAAGCAAGAAAGTTCTTGTCAAAAAACCAATTCTGTCTTTTTCAACAACGGAAATAGTAAAAATGCCTAAAGAAATACCGCTAATAATTAAACTGAAATTAAAAAAATCACTAAATGTTCCAAGGCTACTTAATGAATCCCCTATTCAAGAAAACCCATGATAATACGAGAAAATAACACTAACAACAATTAGCATAAAATTGAGTAAAAACAATTTCCTAGGCATGCAAAATATTTTTTTAAACATTGTCTTGTTTTATTTTTTTAATTAGGTTCTTAAAATCAGTTTGACTATTAATACTGACAGCTACCTTTCTTAATTCGGTTGCATTTTTAAAACCTTTAACATATGAAGCAAGAAATTTTCTCATATCGGTATATGCTTTATCTTTATTATAGTCTAAGAAATATCTCATATGTTTTTTAATCAAAGAGCAAATTTCTTTTTTATTAAAATTAATCTCTTTTTTAAGCTTTAATTCTTTAAAAATCCAAGGTTTTTGTAATGCCATACGGCTAACCATAATTCCTAATATTTTACTTTTCTCAAGTTCATTATACGCATCAACATAATTTGTAATGTCTCCATTTAAAATAACAGGTATATTTAAAGAATTTGCTATTGTATGAATTTTTGATCAATCAGATTTACCGGTATACTTTTGTTCAACTGTACGACCGTGAATAGTAACAGCATCAATTCCTATTTCTTCAAATCGTTTTAACAATGGTAAAACATCAAATTCTTTAACCCCTAATCTAGTTTTAATAGACAATTCTCCAGAATAATTATCTCTAATCTTTTTAACAAATTCAAATGCTTTTTGATGGTCTTTTAAAAAAGCTGA
>JAQUZI010000045.1 GCA_028691405.1 Minisyncoccota bacterium | reverse complement strand
CCATCAGGAATATTTAATCCTTTAACCACTCTAGGTGAATAACCACCTTCATCCCCAAAATGAGTATTATCAAATCCATAATTAAACAAAACTTCTTTTAATTTCCAATAAATATTATCTGCTTTTTGAATCGATTTGATATAGCTATCATCTTTAACATAAATCATAAATTCTTGAATTGCTGGTTTATCAATCCCTAATTTTTCATTACCTCTCAAAGCATGCAACCCACCATTAAAAACATTCATAAAAAATGCAACTTGACTTTGTTTTTTATCTGTATATCCATAGACTTCTCTAATATATTCATATAATTCAACATTCTTTTTCTGCGATGCGACTTTAGCTAAAGCTAAAGATACAGCTAAAGTTGTATTTCCCCCTCATTTATCTAAATTAGCCATTAATAACTTATCAATTTCTTTTTGATCAAACACACCAAACTTTTTAGCAATTAAAACTTTTTGAATTTCCAAAATATTTTTCAAAGCAGATTGCGTTGAAACAACTATTGCTTCTCCCTTACCAGTTGATTTACCCGCTGGAACCATAGCTCAAGTGCCAACTAAATCATTATTTAATTTAATTCTGACTTTAATTGTTGATTTCCCCCTTGAATCAAAAACTTCTTTTGCTTCAATTGATTTAATTAATAATGGATTTGTTTCTTCAAACCCTAAATCATTACCAACTAAATCACTATCATTTAATACTTTACCCAATTCATTAATTTTATCATCACTATCAAGTCAATATTCTTTAATTTCTCTTGTCTTTTTATCAAAAACAATAAAAATTGGTAAAGACAATGGTGCCTCTATTTTCATTACTTCTTCTGTTTTTAATTTCCTTCCTAAATTTAATTCCTTCAAATATACTAATATAGATCTTAAACTATTTCCATGAGCCGATAATACAACATTTGCACCATCAAAAATCTTACTCAAAACGTTTTCAGAAAAATATTTAATTGTTCTTTCTTTCACATCCATTAAATTCTCTCCTAATCCAGGACGAGATTCATCAGTATCATACCCACGTCTTCATGTCTTAAATTGTTTCTCCCCTACCAAATTACTTAAATCTTCACGATTTCAACCCATTAACATCCCGTAATTTCTTTCCTTAATATTACAATTCTCAATAACATTTAATTTATCTTCAATCCCTAATCCTTTAGTAAATAATTCTAAAGTTTCCTGAGATCTTAATAAATCAGAACAAAAACCAAAATTAAAATTAACTCCTAATTTTTTAACTTTTAATCCGGCTTCAAAAGCCTCTTTCTTCCCTCTTTCTGTAATCATGGATTGATGCCATGCTGCAAATTTATTTAATACTGCTTCACTTCAAGATGTTTCCCCATGACGAATTAAACACAAAACACCAAACCTGTCATTATCTCATAAATTAATATCTTTAATTTTTTCATATTCTCTGTATTTCAAAACTTCATCATTCTTAGCAATGTATTGTTTTGCTTGTTTTACCATTTCTTCTTTAGTTTTTAATCCAGCAAATGTTTTCTTTTCAGCAATTTCAATTATTTGTCTTGCTGATGATCTTGCATTCCCAGCTTTTCTCCCTTCAAAAATCTCAATTAAAACATCTAAAACATAATCTAAATTAAATTGTATTTTAGCTAAAACCTTAGCTGAAATTTTTGATTCAGCATGTTGTAAATATTCATAAACAACTTGTTTAAAATATCCATTCTCTAAACTATTATAGTATTTAACTATCTTATCAATCACCTTACTATCATTTTTCAAAAGTTTTTCAGAAAAATTATCTTCTAAATATTTCTTGATTTCTAAACCAGCCATTCTTAAATATTTAGTCCTCCTAACATCATCTCGATCTAAACAATCAGGGCTTTGATGAGGTGAGCCTGTCTTTAATCCAAAAGCGCTAGTGCTATAAGCAATGTCAGCAATAGTCGTATCTAATGTTTCTCCTGAACGATGTGAAACAACTCAAGAAAAATCATTTTCTTCAGCCAATTTAATTGCATCAATTGCTGATGTTAAAGTCCCTATTTGATTTGGTTTTATCAAAATTGAATTAGCTGTTTTTAAATCAATTCCTTTTTGTAATAATTTTGTATTTGTTACAAATATATCATCACCAATTGATGTAATTTTATCCCCCATTTCTTTTTGTAATTTTTCTCAGCCAGATCAATCATCTTCAGCCAACCCATCTTCAATTGAAATAATTGGATATTTATTAATTAGCTTTTTGTAATACTTAATCATTTCATCACTTGTAAATTCACCAATTCCCATATTATACTTACCATCTTTGTAAAAAGAAGATGCTGCTGAATCTAAAGATATATAAATATCTTTACCTGGTTTATACCCGGCCTTTTCAACTGCTTCAAGAACTAATTGTATAACCTTTTCCGGATCATTAATTTTACGTATTGATAAGTTTTTTATCATTTCTCCTAAAGATGCATTCTTACCACCAACACTCATTACATCTTTCATACAAACATCACTAAATTTTTTAACCAAGTCCATAGTATTTTTTTACAAAATTATTAACATACATATATAAATTATATCAAAAAGAGAAATAAAAAACAATAAAAAAGCTTAGCAAATATTGCTAAGCCTTTTTCTTTTATTTTTCAACTTTTCCTTTCTTCTCAGCCTCTAGTTTTTTAGCCTGTATCTCTTTAAATGTTGCCGCTGGTGACAATCCATAATATTTAGCAATTACACCAAGACCAAAAGAAAAACCTTCTTTGACTTTTTTCACCAATGCTTGCATTACATCCTCATTGTCTCCTAAATTAAAAATCTCTCTAATTTCTTTTTCAAAATATCGCATATCATATAACCGTATGTCTTCTCAAGAATTAACATAAGTCATTCCTCTTGATTCTGCCTCTTCAGCTAAAGTCGGTTTCTCTTCTACACGTGAATCAGGATTTTCCATCTTGCCATCAACGACCAAAAGATCTTCTTCTCTTTTAACACCGTCATTAACTCCCCTAGGCTTTGGTTCAGTTCGTTTAAACATTCCGAATAAACTCATAATTATTTTTTAATATTTTAATTAATATGTATATATTATATAAATATTTTATTTTATTGTCAAGTCAATTTCAATGATTTTTTTCTTCATTTT
>JAQUZI010000044.1 GCA_028691405.1 Minisyncoccota bacterium | reverse complement strand
TATTTAATTATATATGTAAAATAATACCATAGAAATGCAATTTTTGCAAAATGTATTAAATATATATTCGGAGAAAAAGGATTTCTATTAAACAAAAAATCCTTTTTATCTGATAAAAAGGATTTTTAGGATTAAACAGTAAAAACTATTATTGTTTTTTAGCTTCAATTACAGCTTGGGCAGCAGCAAGTTTAGCGACAGGAACACGATAAGGAGAACAAGAAACATAGGTTAAACCAATTCTATGACAGAATTTAACACTTTCTGGGTCACCACCATGTTCACCACAAATACCAATCTTTAAGTTTTTCTTTGTTTCTCTACCTAACAATACACCCATAGCAACTAATTTGCCAATACCGTTTTGATCAAGTGTTTGAAATGGGTCATTATCTAATATCTTTTTATTTAAATAAATTTTAATAAATTTACCCGCATCGTCTCGAGAAAAGCCCATACCCATTTGAGTTAAATCATTAGTTCCAAATGAAAAGAATTCAGCTTCAGTTGCAATTTCATCGGCAGTTAAAGCGGCACGAGGGACTTCAATCATTGTACCAATTTTATAATCTAATTTAACTTTGTTTTCTTTCAAAACATCTTTAATAACATTAATGGCAACTTGTTTTTGATTTATAAACTCTTTAATATTACCGACTAATGGAATCATGATTTCTGGTATAACTTTGATTTTATCTTTTTTATACAATTTACAAGCAGCAGTCATAATAGCCCTAACTTGCATTTCCGTTATTTCAGGATAAGTTATACCTAAACGACAACCACGATGACCAAGCATTGGATTTAATTCATGTAAGTCTTGAGATTTTTTCATAATTTTTTCAAAAGGAACGCCGATAATAGAAGATAATTCTTTAGCTGCTTCATTTGTTTTTGGTAAAAATTCATGTAAAGGTGGATCTAAAGTTCTAATGGTAACCGGATAGCCTTTCATCGCTTTAAACAACCCATAAAAATCTTCAGTTTGAAATGGTAATAATTTATTTAAAGCTACTTTTCTTTCATCAATTGTATCAGCTAAAATCATTTCTTGCATATATGGTAATCTTTGAGGATCAAAGAACATATGTTCTGTACGACATAATCCAATTCCCTCCGCACCAAAACTACAAGCTACTTTAGCATCACGAGGAACATCAGCATTAGCTCTAACTTTAAGACTAGCAACACTATCAGCTCATTTCATAAATGTTTTAAATTCACCTTCAATTTCAGGCATAATTGTATCAGCTTTGCCTAAAATAACATTACCAGTATTACCATCAAGAGTAATAAAATCACCATCCTTAATAGTATAATTTTCAACTGTAAATTGCTTTTTAACAATATTAATTTTAATATCTTCACAACCAACAACAGCGCATTTACCCATACCACGAGCAACAACAGCCGCATGAGATGTCATACCGCCTCTAGCAGTTAAAATTCCTTGAGCAACATTCATACCATTAATATCGTCGGGTGATGTTTCATCACGCACTAAAACAACTTTTTCACCTGCTTCTGATAAGGAAACTGCTTCATCAGGATCAAAGACAGCTTTGCCAGTGCCAGCGCCAGGAGAAGCTGGTAATCCTTTAGCAATAATTTCTAGTTTTGCTTTTGGGTCAATAACAGGATGAAGTAATTGATTGATTTGATCAGCATCAATACGCATTAATGCTTCATTCGTTGTAATTAATTTTTCTTTAACCATATCAACTGCAATTTTAATACCAGCTCTAATACTTCTTTTACCGCTACGAGTTTGGAGCATGTATAATACATTGTTTTCAATGGTAAATTCAAAATCTTGCATGTCTTTATAGTGTTTTTCCAACAAGCTAGTAACTTCAACTAATTGTTTAAATACTTTAGGCATATCTTTCTTAAGATGAAGTATTGGTTGTGGTGTACGAACACCAGCAACAACATCTTCACCCTGAGCATTAATTAAATATTCACCATAAAATTCCTTTTTACCAGTAGAAGGATTGCGAGTAAAGCCAACCCCGGTTGCACAATCTTCACCCATATTTCCAAAAACCATGGCTTGAACATTAACAGCTGTACCTAAACTATCAGGAATCTTATTAATTGATCTGTAGGTTATGGCTCGAGGATTGCTTCAACTTGTAAATACAGCATCCCTAGCCATTTCTAATTGTTTTAAAATATTTTGAGGAAATTCTTTGCCTGTTTTAGCTTTAACAATTTTTTTGTATTTCTCAATTAAATCTTTTAAATCAATATATGAAACTTCATAATCGTATTTTATTTTCTTTTGTTCTTTTAATTTATGAAGATGCTCTTCAAATTCAGATTTATCAATACCTAAAACAACATCAGAAAACATCATAATAAAACGACGATATGAATCATAAGCAAAACGAGGATTATTTGATTTTTTAGCTAAAGCTTCAACCGTAATATCATTTAAACCTAAATTAAGAATTGTATCCATCATTCCCGGCATGGATATTTTAGCACCAGAACGAACAGAAACCAATAATGGATTTTTATCATCCCCAAATTTCTTACCTGAAGCTTTTTCTAATTTAGAAATGGATTGTTTAAATTGATCTTCAAATCCAGTTGGTAATTTTTTACTGTGTAAGTAATAATAGTTACAAACATCAGTTATAATTGTAAAACCAGGAGGAACAGGAACGCCAATATTGGTCATCTCGGCTAAACCAGCACCTTTACCACCTAAAATATCTTTCATGCTTCCTTTGCCTTCAGCTTTTTTGTTTTGAAAAGCATAGATATATTTTTCTTGTTTTGGTTTTACTTGCTTTTTTGTTGCCATAAAAATTTTTTTATTTTTTTATTAATTATGAAAAGTAATTTTATTATATCAAAATTTTAAAAGAAATACAATAAAAGGGCCCTAGCGTGTTGCTAGGGTTTTGCTCTTATGGCTGTTTATTATGATAGTCAGAAGAAGTAAAACATTAATTTTTCATAAAATCTCTGGAATCTTCTAGTTCTAAAGATAATATTTGAGAAAACTTTTCTTTACCAATTGTAACACCATAAATAACATTAGCACTAGACATGGTAAGTCAATTATGAGTAATAACAATGTATTGAGTTGTATTGCTTAGATCTTTTAATATACTAGAAAACTTTCTTGTATTTTCTTCGTCTAAAGCAGCGTCAACTTCATCTAAAACTAATAATGGTGGTTTGCTTTGAGAAACAATAGCAAAAAGTAAAGCAATGGATACTAAGCTTTTTTCACCACCTGATAAAGCTTCAACTCCATCTAATT
>JAQUZI010000043.1 GCA_028691405.1 Minisyncoccota bacterium | reverse complement strand
ATTTCAAAAGAAGAAGCAAGGATGTTTATTGAAGAGTATTATGAAAACTATTTTGGTTTGAGAAATTTTTTGGATGATTTAAAATTAAAAGCAAAAGAAAATGGATATTGCGAGACGTTGTATGGTAGAAAAAGGTATTTATCTTTTGTCGGTGGTTTTGGGTTTCAAGCAGCATTGGAAGAGAGGATAGCTGTTAATATGCCGATTCAAGGACTAGCTGCTGATATTATTAAAAAGGCAATGATTAAAATAGATAATTATTTAATAGAAAATGAATTAGAAGATAAGGTAAGAATGATATTACAAATTCACGATGAATTGATTTTTGAAATTGATTGTGATATTAATAGTGATGAAATTATTGAAAATATTAAAAAATTAATGGAAGAAAATGATTTTGATATTTTATTAAAAGTCGATATTAAAAAAGGTAAAAATTGAGGTGATTTAAAAGCTAATTAACAATTTATGTTGAAAAAATTTATACATAAAATTAAAATTGCAAGACATTTTTGATCGTTTTGAGCTATGCTAATTATGGGCTTAGTTTTAATATCTTTGCTATTGATAAAATATTGATTAAATAAAATATATATTTATGATTTTGTTTTAGTTTTAATTGTTTTAGTTGGTTTTTTTGTTTTATTGTTTTTGATTGATACTATTTCAAGAGTTTCAAGAATTGAATTAGAGAAAAGCCAAGTCGAAGGGATGTTAAAGTCAATGAATGATTCCATTATTGCTTATGATGAAAGTTTTAAAATTACTTTAGTTAATGATTCTTTTGAGAGATTGTGTGGTATTAGTGAAAAAGAGTTGGTCGGGAATAAAATTACACCAGAATTGAATAATACTCTTAAGTATTCAATTTTGGCTAAAATAGCTTTTCCTTCATTAGCATCAGAATTAACAAGATTATCACCCGAGACTAATCCGTCAAAAGTTTTGATTAAGATATTTAAACCAAGAGAATTAATATTAGAATTAATTACAAGTAGAGTTGAAAATAAATATGATCATTCTTTTGGATTTGTGAAGATTATTAAGGATAGAACTAGAGAAGAGCAATTAATGCGTAGTAAATCAGATTTTATTACCGTGGCGGCTCATCAATTAAGAACGCCTTTAACTGGTATTACTTGGGGGGTGGAAGTGTTGGCTAAAAAAGAATTAGGGGAGGTTAATGAAAATCAAGAAAAGATTTTAAATCAGAGCTTATCTGCTTTAAAAGAAATGTCAAAAACAATAGATGAATTGCTAAAAGCATCAAGTATAGAAGAAGGGAAATTTGGGTATCAATTTGAAATGGGAGATATAGTTGATATTATAAACAATTCTTTATCTGGTTGTTTAATTAAAGCCCAAGAAAAGAAAGTTAAATTAGTTTTTTATCCGCCTGAGTTTAAAGTACCTAAATTTGTTATGGATAAAGAGAAAATTAAAATTGTAGTTGATAATTTAATTGGTAATGCGATTAAATACAATGTATTAAATGGTGAGGTAGGAGTTAAAATAGAGCCGATAAAAGGAAAGCCATTTATTAAGATATCGGTTAGTGATACAGGCATTGGGATTAATCAAAAAGAATTAGAAAATGTGTTTGAAAAGTTTTATCGTTCACCTTCAGTTTTGAAATCGCATACATCAGGTATTGGTTTAGGATTGTATATTACTAAAAATATTGTTAAGAATCATGGTGGTGATATTTGAGTTGAATCAATTGAAAAGAGAGGGACAACATTTAATTTTGTATTACCAACAGATCAAAGCTATATACCACCACAAGTTTCAGGTAATTTAAAAGTATAAAGGTCGATTTAATTAAAATTTAATTCAATTCTCATGGAAAAAGAAATAGGAAAAATAACTCATATCTTTGATAAAATTGATGTTGCCATATTAGAGCTTACTGATACTTTGAAAGTGGGAGATAATATTCATGTTGTAGGAAGTACTACTGATTTTGAACAGATAATTGATTCAATGCAAGTTGAACATAAAAATATCGATAATGCTGGCAAAGGGGATATTGTTGGGATTAAATTGGCAGCTAAAGCGAAGGTTGGCGATAAAATTTATTTAAGATAACTGAGTAAACGTTAAAAATGTTAAAAAAATGAAATTTGCCATTAACTTTAGAATCAATGGCAATATTAGTAGGAACCGTAATTGGGGGCGGAGTTTTTGCTTTGCCATATGTAAATATTAAATCAGGATTATTAGCGACTAATGTTTGGTTGTTTTTTTTGTGTGCTCTGGTTTGTTTGTTACATTTAATATTTGGAGAGATCATATTAAGAACTAAGCAGGAATTTCAATTACCGGGGTATGCAGGGTATTATTTAAGTAATACCGTGAAAAAGTTTTTAAGTTTTATTAGTATTTTTTCTATTGCTTTTTATTTATTAATCTATATTATATTAGCTAATAAATTTCTTCATGTTGTTATGGGTGATAATTTGGTTTATTTAAAACCATATACTTTTGTATTTGTTTGATTTGTATTAAATTTATTTTTATTTTTTAAAGTGTCGGATGTTAGCAAATTTAATTTTGTTTTAACTTTCTTGTTAATGGGGTTAATGATTGGTTTATCGTTTTTGTGTTTTAATTCTATTAATCCAGAAAGTGTTAAAATTACTGAAAGGATGATTACACAACATTGGTATGTTGCTTATGGGGTAATTTTGTTTTCACTTGATGGATTAGTAGCTGTACCAATGATGTTTAAATTTTTAAAGAAGAAAAATGCAGTTAAATCTTCTTATATCAAATCAATTGTATTTTCTTTTATTTTTATATTTTTACTATTTTCTGTTTTTATGAATTCAGTTGCGTTGTTGTCAAAAAATTCAACAACAATAGATACGTTTGCTGGACTAGTACCATTTTTGGGTAGGAATATATTAGTTTTTGGCGCTTATATCGGTTTATTAGCCGTTGTTACTTCATATATTGTTTATGTTAATTATTATAAAAATATGTTACAAACGGATATTAAATTTAATAAATTTTTTAGTATTTGTATTAGTATGTTTGTACCGTTATTATTCTTGTTATTAGATGTTAATAAGCTTGATAATTTAATGTCTTTAGCCGGTGGAGTTATTGGCGGTATGATATTAGTTGTTTTGTTGTTTATATACCAAAAAGTTAGAGATAAGGAAATTAATACTTTTTCTTATCGGCTTAAATTGCCTAATTGATTTTTATTTGTTTTAGGAGTTTTTTGTTTTGTTGGTGCTATAAGTCAGATAATTTTGCATGTAATAAACAAATAAATTTGTTGACAATAATTAAATTATTTTATATAATAGACTTAATTAATATCTTAAAAATA
>JAQUZI010000012.1:1514-16006 GCA_028691405.1 Minisyncoccota bacterium | reverse complement strand
TTTTGTGGACCGTAGGAGATTCGAACTCCTGACCCCCTGCTTGCAAAGCAGGTGCTCTACCAGCTGAGCCAACGGCCCTTTGTTTAAATATATTAACATATTTTTTAGCATATGTAAATACACTAAATATTAAAAAACTTCATTGCATTGTCATAACTTATATCTAAAACATCTTCAATATTCATGTCTTTCACTTTAGATATCTTCTCTGCAACATAAAAAACATTCTTTGGCTCGTTAATTTCGCCTTTCTTGCCTATAGGTGATACATATGGAGCATCTGTTTCAATCATAAACCTATCTAAAGGCATATCTTTTAATACCTTATCCATAGAATTATCATAAGTAACAATATTGGAAAAACTAAAATAACAATTTGAATATTTTAATATCTCTTCAAAATCAGAATATTTACCTTTGAAAAAATGAAATAAAACTTTACCTTTAAAATTAATTTGATTTAATATATCTAATCCCACCATATATTCTTTTCTAATATGTAAAATCAATGGTAAATTAAATTCTTTAGCTAAATTAATTTGAAATTTAAAACAATTAATTTGTTTCTCTTTTCATTCAGCAATTTGTTCATCATTCCCATTTAAACCACGTAAATAAGAAAAATCAATACCGCATTCACCAATAGCTTTAACATTATCATCAATCAATTCTCTCAATTTATTTAAATCTTGAGGATATTCTACACTTACCTTTCTTTCACTACCATCTTTATAAATTTCAAAGTCTAAACTATGAACTGGATGCACTCCAACTGAACTATATAAGCATTGTGGATATTTCTTACTTAATAAAACTCCTTCTTTAGAGCTCTCAATGCTTGATCCAACAATTATAGCTTTAGAATCACTCTTAATCATATCACTTACTATAGATTCTGTTAATCCATCAAAAGCTTCAAATTGTAAATGGCAATGTGAATCAAAAAATTTCATATAATTTATTTAATTAAATTGTAATAATAATCCTCTAAATAATCTATCATTTTTTTAACATCATTTCTGGCAATAGCAACATTTTTAATATTTTTCTTTCTTCTCAATGCGAATGGTTCTGCTTCTTCTTCTTTTTTTGGACTTTTAACCCCACTCAATTTTAATGTCACATCTGGCCAAAAAGGAATTCCCTCCGACTTCTTACTTACAATACCTCCGTCATAAACCTTAAGTTCTCCTTCTCTAAAATATTCTGCATCAATATTTCTTGACAACGATAAAACATCATAAGGCAAACCAGATTTATATAACGGTTCCATAAAATTTAAAATTGTATTATTGTTTTGAATATATTCTGTCACCAAAAGAGTTTTTTCTTTTTCTTTTATAAAAGCTTTTTCTTTAATATCCTTTAACTCTTCTATTAAATTCTTTTTTCACTCTTCTTTCTTTTTGTTTTCAGAAAACCATCTTTTGCCTTTAAAAAACAATATTTTAGGTTGGTCTACACCGTCTTTTTTATAAATTCTTTTTAGTAGGCCATAGATTACCAAAGCAGGTAGTCTCCCTGATATATCATCTCCAACAACAACTGAATACTCATGATTCTTTATTTTATCTTGCAATTGCGTAATTGAATTTTCAAAATTTTTAATTGATTTTTTGAAAACTTCTAATTCAAATTCTGGTATTTGTTTTTTATTATCTTTTGGCTTTTCCATTATATAATAATTTATTGTCCATGTTTAAATTCTATCACATCTCCATCATTGACCATATACTCTTTTCCTTCACTTCTAATCAATCCTAAAGCTCTTGCTTTTTCAAAAGAACCACAATCAAGTAATTTTTTTCAATCAATAACACTTGCTTTAATAAATTTTGTTTCAAAATCAGTATGAATAACCCCTCCAGCTTGTGGTGCTAAAGTACCATTATTAATTGTTCAAGCTCTTGTCTCGTCTTCCCCAGTAGTAAAGAATGTAATTAAATTTAACAACTTGTAACTACGTCTAATTAATATATCTAATTCACTTTCTATTGATAATCCCAATGTTTCTCTTTCTTCTTTTGACATGCTTACAACATCAAATTCAGTTTTAATATCAATAATTAAATATGGATAATTATTACTTTCAAAAAAAGAAATAATTTTTGGATCAACTTCTTCATCAACTCCATTTAGCAAATACAAACAAGGTTTATTTGTTAAAAATGCATAATTTTTCAAAATTAACTTTTCCTTATCATCCAAATTAACATCTCGTATTTGTATTCCTTTATTTAAATTATCTTTTATTTTTTCAAAAACAGCTAATTCCTTTTTAGCATCAGCCCCACCAGCTCTAACTTCCTTAGCTAAAGAAAACAATCTTTTTTCAACTGTATCTAAATCTTTTAATAACAATTCTGTATCTAAAATATTTTTAGCTTCAATTGGATCAATGTTTTCTAAAACATTAATAATATTATTGTTTTCAAAAGCTCTTAATACATATATCACCGCATCAACTTCTCTGATGTGAGATAAAAATTGATTTCCTAATCCCTCACCTTTATTTGCGCCTTCTACTAAACCAGCAATATCAACAAATTCAACAATAGCTGGTATTACTTTCTTAGAATTACTAAAATTAACCAATTTATCCAAACGATAATCAGGAACAGAAACAACTCCAATATTAGGCTCAATTGTACAAAAAGGATAATTAGCAATATCTACTTGTTTTTTAGTTAGTGTTTGAAATAAAGTTGACTTTCCAACATTTGGCATACCAACAATTCCTACTTTTAAATCCATAATATCTATTTTAAAAAATATATTTTATTAAGCAAAATGTCTTCGACTGATATAACATTTTCTTTATCCGCATATGAAACATACTCAAAGTTATAACATCAATTATCTTTATTAATAATACAACTAGCCGTATAAGTATAATCGTTTCCTCAATCTTCGCTACACCTAAATACATTATCTCCAACTTTTATATCTTTATCTTTCT
Organism: Minisyncoccota bacterium; assembly: GCA_028691405.1. GTDB lineage: Bacteria > Patescibacteriota > Minisyncoccia > UBA6257 > JAKLIH01 > JAKLIH01. Next base: position 13,047 of record JAQUZI010000012.1, on the reverse strand, counting down.
GTTGTTCACACATATAATCATCTTTACTAAAAACCGCAATTAAAGCAACATCTTTACCACTTTGACTCCCGTTAAACAAAGCCACCACATTGTCTTCAGAATCTAAACCAAAATTTAAATTCTCATCATTCTCAAACAATGTTTTTTCTAAATTAATCCCTATATTAGCTATATCACTAGTATATACCAAACTACCTTCTTTCTCTTCTAATTCCAAACCTTCTTTATTCTTTTTAAATTCTGAAGATAGTATTGATATTGATTTAAATTCATTAAACGCTTCCCCTATTTCTGATAGGCCATAAGATAATTGTTTATCTTCAATTTTTTTAGTAGTTGTAACAATATTAGGATTATTAAAACTATCTTGATAAAAATAAATTAAAATCAAAAACAAGCATATTGTTAAAACACTTAAAACAAATTTTTTCATCTGAACTTAATTAATATTTTTCATAAAAGGAAAAATAATTGTATCCCTTAGTGTCTGGGCTTCAGCTAATACGGTTATTAATCTATCAATTCCAATTCCAATTCCGGCTGCCATTGGCATTCCATATTCTAAAGCCTCAATAAAATCTTTATCATATGGATGTGCTTCTTTATCTCCTGCTTTTTTATTCTCTTCTTGTTCTCTAAATCTTTTTGCTTGCTCAGCTGGATCATTTAACTCTGATCAACCATTACACAACTCTAAACCATCAACCAATAATTGGAAACGAGAAGCAATTCTTTCATCACTATCCTTTGTTTTTGCTAATGGTGATAGATCAATTGGATGATCAACAACAAACAATGGTCCCTTAATTTCATTTCTAAATTTCTTAAATATCGCATCAAACATTTTAGCCTTACTCATGCCTTTTTCAACTTCAATTTTATTACTCTTTAAGTAATTAGTAAATTCATCTAAAGTATTTTCAAAATAATCAAGTCCACTTTTTTCTTTAACAAAATCAATAATTGACAATCTTTCAAACGGAACAGAAATATCAATATATTTTTGCAAATTATTTTTTTCAACTAATATTTTAAACAAATTTTCCATTAAACTCATAAGATCCTCTTTATTAGCAAAAGCTTGATACAACTCAAGTAAAGTAAATTCTGGATTATGTTCTCTATCAATGCTTTCATTTCTAAAACATTTAGCAATTTCAAAAATCTTTGGATATCCACTTACTAAAACTCTTTTTAAAAACATTTCTGGGGCAATTCTTAAATACACATCCATGTCTAAGTCATTTAAATGTGTTAAAAACGGCTTAGCTAATGTCCCCCCATAAACAGCTTGCAATACTGGCGTTTCTACTTCAACAAATTTTTCTGTATTTAAAAATTCTCTAATTTGATAAATAATTTTTCAACGTAAATCAAAAACTCTTTTAGTTTCACTGTTAATTAAAATATCTAAATATCTTTTCCTGTATTTTTCTTCCACATCCTCTAATCCATAAAATTCACTTGGGATCGGCCTAATTGATTTAGATATAATTTTTCACTCATCAGCTTCAATTGTTTTTTCATTTGTTTTTGTTAAAAAGCAATTTCCTTGTATGTATACAAAATCACCAATATCAATTGTCTCTTTAAACAAATCAAACTTATCTTCTAATTTATCTTTTTTAAGCAATACTTGAATTTTAAAATTATCATTTTTAACATGAAAAAATATCAAAGCACCATGCCCTCTAATTGACATAATACGTCCAGCAATTTTTACATTTTCCCCTTCTTCAAATTTATCTAAAACATTTTCCAAATCATCAATCTTATCCACTAATTCTGGATAAGGATTAATATTGTTATTCATTAATTTTTCTTTTTTAGAAATACGTTCTTGTATTATATCATCTAAACCACTCATTATATTTTTTTATATATTTTTAATTAAACAACAAAATTAATTGTCTTGTTAGGTATAAAAACAACTTTTTTAATTGCTACTCCATTAGCTAAATGATTTTGAACTTTTTGTAAATTTAATGCAATCTTAGTTACCTCTTCTTGAGACATATCTTTTTCAATTTCAATTACATCTCTTAATTTACCATTAACTTGAACTATCAAAGATACTGTCTTATCAATTATCATCTCTTCTTTATAAACCGGCCACTTCACCGCTTGAATTGATTTTTTATTCCCTAAAAGAGTATTTCATATCTCTTCACTCATATGAGGTGCAAATGGGGACAATAAAACAACAAAAGTTTTTATATGATCCTTTAATATCTTATACCCATTGTTATAGCTATCATGAAGTTCGTTTAAATATTCCATCATTGAACTAATAGCTGTATTGAATTTCGCATTTTCAATATCCTCAGATACTTTTTTAATAGTTTTATGTCTTAAAACTTCCAGTTTATTTAAAACAGCCTTATCTGTATTTCTTTCTTCTTTATCTTCATTTAAACTAATACTAGCATATAGATTTCATGTTTTTTCTAAAAATCTTTTTACCCCTAATATATTATCCACATTTCAAGGCTTAGAATCAGTATATGGACCTAAAAACATTTCAAAAACACGCAACACATCTGCTCCATATTGTTTAACAATATCTTCTGGATTAACAACATTGCCTGTTGATTTAGACATCTTTTCTCCATCTTCACCTAAAATTATACCTTGATTAATAGTATATTCAAATGGCTCGCTATGAGATACTAATTTTAAATCATACAAAACCTTTTGTCAAAATCGAGCATAAATTCAATGAGTTACCGCATGCTCAACTCCACCAATATATATATTAACAGGCATTCATTTTTTCTCTTTTTTAATATCCAAGAAACTTCTCTTGTTCTTAGGATCAATAAATCTTAAAAAATATCAACAAGAACCAGCTCATTGAGGCATAGTATTTGTTTCTCTTCTTGCTTTACTGCCACAAATAGGACATTTAACTTCTACTCATGATTTAACATTTTCTAAAGGCGATAATCCATTTTCAGCTGATTTATATGATTTAACGTTTGGCAATTTCAAAGGTAAATCTTTTTCTTTCAAAGGAACATTACCACACTTTGGACATTTGATTATAGGGATTGGCTCTCCTCAAAATCTTTGTCTTGAAAAAACTCAATCTCTCATTTTGTAATTTATTTTTTTCTTAGCACCAATAAATATAGCTATCTTGTCTCTGGCAACACTAGTCTCTGCATGTGTAAATGGACCAGAATTAATTAAAATACCTTCCCCATCATACATTTCAACCTCTTTGTTTGTGTCTGGTTGAATAACAGTCTTAACTTCTAAATTAAATTTTTTGGCAAATTCAAAATCACGTTTATCATGACCTGGAACAGCCATAACTGCTCCTGTTCCATAAGACATTAAAACATAATCAGAAACTCAAATAGGAATTCTTTCATAATTAGCTGGATTTATAGCATAACAACCAGTAAATACACCTGTCTTTTCTTTAACATTAGCTAATCTTTCTAAATCACTTTTCTGAGCTGATTTTTTAATATATTTTAATACATTTTCTTTATTATCACCTTTAATAATTTCTTTAAGAATTGGGTGCTCAGGTGACAATACAACAAATGTAACTCCAAACAAAGTATCTAACCTTGTTGTAAATACCTTAACTTCTTTTTCTGAATTTTCTAATTTAAAATTAAATTCATACCCTTCTGATTTACCAATTCAATTTTTTTGCATTGTCTTGATTTTTTCTGTTAAACCAGATTTATCAATATCTTTTAATAATCTTTCCGCATAATCAGTAATTCTCATTACTCATTGCTTGATATTTTTTCTTTCAACATCACTTCCACATCTAAAACATTTACCTGATTCAACTTCTTCATCAGCCAAAACCGCCTGACAATGTGGACAAAAATTAACTGGCATTTCCTTCTCATAAGCTAATCCTTTCTCATAAAATTTCAAAAACATTCATTGTGTTCATTTATAATAATCTGGATCAGTTGTATCAACTAAACGATTTCAATCATAAGAAAAACCTAGCATTTCAATTTGCTCTCTAAAATGTTTAACATTTCTTTTAACTGCTTCTCTTGGATGAATACCATGTTTCAAAGCATAAACCTCAGCTGGTAAACCAAAAGCATCTCAGCCAATAGGATGTAAAACATTAAACCCATTATGACGATAATAACGTGACAAAATATCAGTACCAGTATAAACTTCTACATGGCCCATATGCAATCCTGCTCCAGAAGGATAAGGAAACATTCCTAAAACATACTTTCTAGGCTTTCTAGAATTATTATCAGCTTTTCAGCATTCATATTTATTCTTGGACCATTTCTTTTGTCATTTTTTCTCTACTTTGTTAAAATCGTATTTCATATAAGCAAAATTAATATTTTTAATTATCTTTTATTATTTTATTTGTTATTTCATCTTCCAATTTAGTAATAAAATCATTGATTGAAAAATTACCAATATCACCTAATTTTCTTTCTCTGACTGATATAATCTTATGCTCTTCTTCTTTTTGACCAACAACAATAATGTATGGTACTTTTTGCATTTCTGAAACTCTTATCTTCTTGCCTAAAGTCTCATTGCTTTCATCCAAAGTAACTCTAATATTTTTATTTACCAACATTGTTTTTATTGAATTAGCATATTCAATATTTTTTTCACTAATTGGAATAATAACAACTTGAGTTGGAGATAGCCACAAAGGAAAAGCTCCTGCATAATGCTCAATCAAAGTACCAACAAATCTTTCCATTGATCCCAATAAAGTACGATGTAACATAATTGGTGTATGTTCTTTTCCGTCACTACCAATATATTTCATATCTAATTTAGTTGGTAAATTCATATCAAGCTGTATTGTTGTTCCTTGTCATTCTCTTCCCATTGCATCTACTGCTTTCAAATCAATTGATGGTCCATAAAATTTAGCTCCACCTACATCTTTCTTATACAATACATCTCTAGATTTTAAAACATCCTCTAATGTTTTTTCTGCTAAATCTCATATTCTTTTTTCACCAATATATTTTTCTTTCTTTTTGCCTTCTCTGACTGATAAATAAACATTTAATTTATTAAAACCAAAAGCTTTATTGATGTCTAAAGCAAAATCTAAAATATTATTTATCTCACTAACAAACTGGTCTTCTGTACAAATAACATGAGCATCATCTTGTGTAAATCCTCTTGGTCGCAATATACCATGCAAAACTCCAGAATTTTCATAACGATAACATGTTCCCAACTCACAATATCTTATTGGTAATTCTTGATAACTATGTAATTTAGATTTATATATTCTGATATGAAAAGGACAACTCATTGGTTTAACATAATAAGTTGATTTCTCATTTTTATCTTTAGTTTCCATTTCCATTGATGGATACATATTTTCTTTAAAAGTCGCTAAGTGCCCAGATGCTTTTCATAAATTATCTAAACCAATATGAGGTGTATAAACATACTGATATCCTCTTTTTCTATGTTCCATTCTTCAATACAGCTCTATTTCTTCACGAATTAAAGATAATTTAGGATGTCATAAAACTAAACCTGGACCAACATAGTCATCGATTGAAAACAAATCTAAGTCTTTGCCTATTTTTCTATGATCTCTTTTTTCAGCCTCTTCTAATAATTTCAAATATTCATCTAAATCATATTTATCATTAAATGCTACACCATAAATCCTATTAAGCATTTGATTCTTTTCGCTTCCTCTTCAATAAGCACCGCTAATACGATTTATCTTAAATGACTCAGGATCAATTTCTCTTGTATTTTTAATATGTGGTCCGCGACATAAATCAATAAATATATCTTGATTTTTAATTAATTCTTTTATACTCTCATCTTTTTTAACTTTTCCTAAAATATATAAAGTTACAGAAGAAACTTTTTCTTTTTTCTTCATTTTTTTATCCTTGATTGAAATAATCTCATTTTGATCGGTTGTTCCGTAAGTCTTTAAATCTTCCAACAATTCCACTTTAAAATCTTGTTTTAATTCTTTAAACAACTTTATTGCCTCTGGTATTTTAACTTCTTTTTTCACAAAAGATATTTCTTCGCTAATTATTTTTTTCATTTCTTCTTCAATCAAAACTAAACTATCTTCATTAATAGTTTTTTTAGTCAATACATCGTAATAAAAACCAAATTCATTACTTGGACCAATACCATAGCTAACATTTTTATAAATTCTTTTCAAAGCTAAAGCCATAATATGAGCCAAAGAATGTCTTTTTACATCAAGTTTTTTATCTTCTTTTGACATTTTTTCTTCTTTCATAGTATTTATTTACTTAACATTAATTAATATATGCTTCTAAAATTTAAATATTTCCACCCCCAACGGGTGTAATATTCTCAAATCCACTTCCTTTTTTACCAATAATAATCAACATATACGTTACTTTAATTTTAATAATTATACCATAATTTAACAAACATTTCAATAAAAAATAATATATGTATCCTATTTTTTATCCATATTTTTATATATATTATGAGCCGCTATTGCTCCTTGACTACAAGCATTAATAATCTGTTTAAAATCACCATCAATATTAGTAATATCTCCTCCTGCTCATATACCATCAATATTAGTTTTCATTGTTGTATCAACCTTAATATATCCTTTTTCATCAACATCAATATTTAAATCTGATATAATCGCTGAATTTGGCGCTCCGCCAATTTCAATAAACACACCGTCAATATCAATTGCATTTTGATTATCTACTTCATTTTTTAACAAAACTTTATTAACCAACATTTCTCCTTGTATTTCAACGATTTCATTGTTTTTAATTAATGAATAGTTATTTAATTTTTCTAATTTTTCAATTGTATCTGGCGCTGTTCTTAATTCATCCCCTCGAATAATTTGATAAACTTTATTACAAGTCTCAGCTAATAACAATACCGCCATTGAAGCTCCCTCACCACCACCAACTACTACAACATCTTTGTTTTTATAAAAAACAGCATCGCATATAGCACAATAATGAACACCTTTACCAATAAATTTATCCTCATTTTTAACATTTAATTTCCTTCTAAATGTGCCTAATCCTATCAATATATTTTTACTTATTAATACATCTCCTCTTCGAAGATAAACATGAAACAAATTATCTTCTTTTTTAACTTTAGAAATTTGATCTTCAATACAATCACATTCAGTCTTATCAATATGTTTACGAAAATTATTAATTAAATCCATACCTGATATTTCATCATAAGAAGGAAAATTATTAATCTTATGCGGATACATTACTGTTCCACCAAAAACTTCACCAATCATAGCTGTTTTTAAATTATATCTATCTGCATAAATAGCAGCTGTAATACCAGCTGGACCAGTTCCAAGTATTATTAAATCATAAATTTGTTTTTGTTCGTTTTCCATAATGCTTTTTTAATATTTTTTAAATGAGCCAGGGGCGAGATTCGAACTCGCGATCTGCTATTTACGAAACAGCTGCTTGAGCCAACTCAGCTACCCTGGCAACAAGAGCGAGCGAGGAGAATCGAACTCCCGTCTCAACCTTGGGAAGGTTACATTCTACCATTGAACCACGCTCGCATTATTATAGGTCCTTAAATCAATTTTTAACCTTACTTCAAAAATCAACATTAACTTCTTCTAAAATTTCACCTTTAGTTGTTGTTGTGCTGCTTAAAATAACAGCTGTTTCACCTTCTTTCTTATACCCTAAATTTAATCTCGCCTCTCTTTCGTAATACTCTTCTTTTGAAGAATTAAAAATACCCTCTTTTAAGTTTTGATTTTCTTTTTCTAAATATTCTATTTCTTTGCTTAACATATTTAGTTGCATTTCTAAAATTCTTTTTTTCTGATTTACTTTTCTAAAAACAAAATAATATATCCCAAAAACAATCAAGCCTATCAAGCCAACAATTAAAATAAATTTAAATATTTTTTTATTAAACATATTAGCCATAATAGTCTTTAATCTTTTTTGTTTAAAAACAGTTTGTGATAAACCTCGGGTGGAATATTAACAGTTCCCATTGCTGCCAATCTTTTTTTACCCCGTTGTTGTTTCTTTCACAATTTCATTTTTCTAGTTCTATCTCCTCCATATAAATAACCAGTGACATCTTTTTTCATTGCTGGAATTGTTTCTCTGGATATAATCAAACCATCACGCGCTACCTGAATAGCTAAAGAAAAAGATTGTGGCGGTATAATGTCTTTTAATTTACTTGTTAATCTCCTTGCTTCTCTATCTGCTCTTTCAGTTGGAACAATAAAAGATAAACTCTCTTCCTTGTTATGATGAATCAAAACATCTAGTTTTTGAACATCTGTTTCCCTGTAATCCATTAAATCATAAATCATTGATGCAAAACCTTGTGTTGCTGATTTCAAACTATCATATAAATCTAAAATTAATTCTGATAAAGGCAATTCATATGTTATTAATATTAAATCACCTTGTAATGTTTCTAGATGAGTCTGTATGGCTCTAAAGTTTGGCATTAAACTAATGATTGAATTTAAATATCTACTTGGTGCTAATATTTTTAATTCAACAAATGGCTCTTTAATCAACTTAATCTTACCATTATCAGGAAAATCAGTTGGCTTGTTAACAAAAAGCTCTTCCCCACTATTTAACACAATTTTGTATGGAACCATTGGAACGGTTGTAATTAAATTTAAACCATATTCCCTTTGTAATCTCAAAGTAATAATTTCATAATGCAATATTCCTAAAAATCCCAAACGAAAACCTCTACCTAAAGCTTCGTTTGCTTCTGGCTCATATGTAAAAGATGCATCATTTAATTTTAATTTTGCTAATGATTTTTCAAAATTTTCAAATTCATCATTGCTTTCTGGATAAAAACCAGAAAATACCATTGGTTGTGGTTCTTTGTATCCCGACAAAGGAACTACTTCTGAATCTTCAGAGTATTTTTTTAAAGTAATTGTATCACCTACTTTAACAACTCCCGGATTTTTTAAACCAGTTGCAATTCAACCAACTTCTCCTGCCTTTAACCCATCTGTAACAATTAATTCTGGATTAAAAATACCACATTCTATAACTTTTGATTTTTCTTTTTGCATCATTAAATATATATCATCTCCTGGCTTTACTTCTCCCTCAAAAATCCTCACATAAGCTAATACACCTCTAAAAGAATCAAATTTTGAATCAAATATTAAAGCTCTCAAAGGTTTTTCAACCTCAACTTTAGGTGCATCAACTGCCTTAGCAACTTCTCTTAACAATTCTTCTACTCCTTCACCTGTCTTAGCTGAAACCATAAAAATATCTTTTTCTTCAATATTTAAAATATCAGAAACATCTCTTTTAACTTCTTCTTTATTAAAAGAGGTTAAATCAATTTTATTTAAACAACCAATTATTTTCAACCCTTGATTTTGAGCTAAATAAAGATTGGCTAATGTTTGGGCTTGTACTCCTTGAGTGACATCCACCAACAAAATTGCCCCTTCAACTGCTTTCAATGCTCTTGAAACTTCATAATTAAAATCAGCATGACCAGGCGTATCAATTAAATTTAAAATATATTCCTCCCCATCAATAGTATATTTCATTTGGCAAGGATGCATTTTAATTGTAATGCCTTTTTCTTTTTCTAAAGACATTTTATCTAAAAACTGTTGATCTAATTTAGATTTTGATATTGTATTTGTTATTTCTAAAAATCTATCTGCCAAAGTTGATTTGCCATGATCAATATGAGCAATAATTACAAAATTACGTATATTTCCCATTATATTCTTCTTATTTTATTATATAATATTTTTCAAAAATCATTTAATTCTTCGAACTTAAATAGTTTAGCTAATAGCAAATAAACTAATAAAATACTTAAACTCGGAATTACCAAACTAAATCCAGCGAATTTGAACCAATTTCCTTCACTAAATTGACCAAAATAATTATAGGATAGTAAGCCTATTATACCAGATAAAACCGCAATTAACAAATTTTTAATTATCTTTACAGTCATTGGATAAACATCAATTTTAAGCATTTTAACAATCTTCCACATCATAATTTTAAAATATATCATATTTGCAATCACCATTGCAAAAGTAATTCCTAAAATACCAAAATCTTTATACCAAATAGCAATCAAAGCCGAGCCTATTCCATAAGCAATAAAACTAGCTATAAGTGGCGTCATCATATCGTTTAAAGCAAATAAAGTATCAAGATTTAACAATAACAAAGCAGCAAAAACCAATCCGAGTGACATAATTTGCAACACATCTGCGGTTACTTTTATACCTGCAATATCAAAACGGCCATAATGCAACAATACTTTTACCAAAGGATATCTTAATACAAACAAGCCAGAACTAATTAATAAGATAATAAAAGTTATTTGATTTAAGCTTTTAACATACAATCTCTTCATTCCTAATATATCTTTTTGGTAATACATTTTAGACAACAAAGGAAAAGCTGCCATTGCAATTGAAGTTGCAAAAATTGTTTGTGGTAAATCCTGAAAAGAATTGGCTAAATTAAAAATTCCCAGTCTTCCTTCCTCCAAAAACGAAGTGAAATAATTAACCACAAATAAAAAAATTTGTATATTTATTACACTCATTGTTCTTGGTAATACCAAAGAAGCAAATTCCTTCATATATTTTTTAATTTTATAAAAAGGAACAAAAGATATTTTAATATCCGTCAAACGCATTGGCACAAACTTAACAATCAGATTTAATATTGCCCCTAAAACAACGCCGTACCCTAATCCAATTAACCCAAATTTAGGATATAAAAACACTATGCCAAAAATAATACCTAAATTATATAACAAAGGAGCTAATGCAAAAGAAAAAACAAAATCACAAACTAGCAACACATTGCCTAAAATAGCTGACAATCCTAATATAATTGGCTGCAACATAATAACCCTCGTTATTCTCACTACCATTAATTTTGAAGCTGGATCCATACCGCTAAACAGCTTATCTATAATTGGTACTGCAAAAATAGATAAAATTATAGCAAACACTGCACTTAAAATTAAAATTATATGAATAACTGAATTAATAAAATCACTTGCTTCTTCTTTTTTAGTATGAATATATTTTGAAAACAAAGGAATTAAACCCGCTGTTACTGCCCCCATAATAAAAATATTAAATATAAAATCAGGAATCCTAAAAGAAGCATAATAAATATCAATATTACGCCCTGACCCTAAATAACTTGCTAATAAGCTATTTCGAAAAATACCCAAAAAACTACTGATCAATGTAAAAAAACCAATAATAATTGCTGATTTTTCAACTGTATTTGTTTTTCTATTTAAAAAATTCATACTAATCAAGTTTTATTTCTATTAATTTATCACTATTGATATTAATGTTTTTATTAATAACATTTACCCCATTAACATCACTTGGATAATTTATTTTTAAACTTAAAACATAATCAACATTTGGTTGTTTTTGAACAAACAAACGATAAATTTTTTCATCTTTATCAATTGTATAATTGCTATCTCAATTTATTTCTATTTTTTTACTTTGTTTTGATAA
>JAQUZI010000012.1:0-1414 GCA_028691405.1 Minisyncoccota bacterium | reverse complement strand
AAATCAAAAAACCAGCCCAAATCTTCATAAATTCAAATTGTTTTTTTAGTTCGTATTTCCTCTGGTGGTATTAATTTATCAACCATAGCTGATGTTAAATTAGAAACAAAATCAATTTCACTTAAACTACATACATATTTATCACATGTTAACATCATATAGTAAACTCATTTACCACCACTTTGATTCATATTATGACTGTTTTGAACTAAAACTAAAGATTTTGATTCATCTTTAGCCCCCATAAAATTATCAATTACTTCAAAAAACTTATAACTTAATTGTATTTTTTCTTCTAGATCATTAAAATACTCTTCGTCTAACTTTTGATCTTCCATCATCTCAACTAAATTTTGATTTTTAGTACTTAAAAAAGAATTAAATTCTAAAATAGTTGATTTAATATTTTTAACATTTTCCATTGCTTTTTCAGGTTTTTTTACCAAAATATCACTATTAAATAATTCATTATTTAATACATGAAATCTATTTAACCGTATATTCAGCTCATTAAATCATAACAAAGCATCACTTACTTCATTAGAAAAAAAAGAACCATCCAGCATATTAAGTTTAACAAAAAAATTACTATATATCTTATGATTTCTATTTCTTAAATAATTTGAATATTTTATGGTTTTATAGCTATTATTTAAAAATCCGGGTATATCATTATCATTTAAATATTCCAAACTATCACTAAAATTATCCACCACAACCTTTAAATCATTGTATATATCCTTATTAAGCCTTAATGATTTATAGTAATAATAATAATTATAGCTCACTATAGAAATCAATAGTATTAATCCAACTAATAGTAAATATTTTATCAATCTTTTCAACATAAAAAACTTTTAACAATAATTAATATACCTGTATTCTACTAAATAACTAAGAAATAGTCAATAACTAAAAAAAGACCTAAAAAGGTCTTTTTTCAAGTTAAACCTATAAGCCGAGTTCTGTACTTTCAAAAAGAAAGCGATGATTATTTGTCTGTATATATTGTTACCAATATATATCAAGCGAGATACCGATTCTTTTGGAATCATTCTCTTGCTCCCATTAAGGATTTAGCCGTTTCACTAGCTATATCTCTATAGCCATATTCCCGAAGGAATGATTAATTCTTTCAAACTAATCCGTCACTGTTCGCACCTCTATATTACCAAAGTTATAGCCGTTGCCAGCTAAAACATTAAGATAATACGATGGCTATTAACCATTAACATTTTGATGGCTAATAAATTAACCAAAAGAGAGCTCGGACTTTCCTCTCCTATAAAGCAAAAATAGCTTATTAAAGAAAGCATTTTTTAAAAAATAGCCAAAAATTTTAAAAAATATTAAGGAGCAATCATCCAGTCTAACTTGATTCGTATTTTATCATATTTATAGCAATTTGTCAAAA
>JAQUZI010000042.1 GCA_028691405.1 Minisyncoccota bacterium | reverse complement strand
AGGATTGCAAGTATTGCTATTACTATCATTAATTCTACTAGGGTGAAGGATTTTTTAGAATTCATAGAATGTATTAATAAATTTTAATTACACATATACTTTAACTAATTTTTAATTAAAAATCAATGGATATCTTTCGCATATTACCATTACAACTTTCAAAAGACACTACATGTTTCTTAAACTTATTTAGCATTTTAACATCTTCTCCTCATTCAATCAAAACAATATTATCTGGGTTATTTAAAACATCATAAATATCCAAACAACTTAAATTTTCTTCTAATTCTTTTTGTTTTGATTTTTTATCTAACATTCGGTATAAGTCAAAATGATACAGTTTTTTAAAGCCAATTTTTTTATTTAAAATATCATAAACTTTCATTAAAACAAAAGTAGGGCTTAATATATTGTTTTTAATTTTAAAAAAACTCTTTAATCCTTTAACAAACTCCGTTTTCCCTGCGCCTAAATTCCCTTTTAATACAACAATTAAAGCTTTTTTATCTTTTTTAGAAATCAAAACATTTAAAACTTCTTCCGCAATACTATGAGTATCTTTAATATTTTTAGAAATATATTCCATAACATCTTATTTAAATAAATTTAAATATTTATATAAAACAAAAAATCTATTTCTAGAAAAACCTGTTGTTTCTTGTAATATTTCTAAACCTTCTAAATCTTTTAATAATTTATTAGCTGTATTATATGTAACCCCTAATTTGTCCTGGATAGTTTTTGCATCCACTGTGGGATGGGAAAATAAATATAACAACAAATTTTGTGCCATTTTTGCTTTACGACCCAAAGTTAATATTTTATCATTGTATTCTTGTCTTAAGTAGGTTATACTCTCAAAAACCTTTCTACTATCTTTAGCCACATTAATAACCCCATTTAAAAAGAACTTAATTCATTGTTCAATATTATCCTTACTTCTAACATTCGTTAAAGAATCATAATAGCTATTTTTGTTTTTCTCAAAAAATTCCGATAAATACAACACCGGATATTTTAAAATTTTCTTGTCAATTAATTGTAATATTATACATAAACGCCCTATTCTTCCATTCCCATCTAAAAAGGGATGTATAGTTTCAAATTGATAATGAGCAATTGCAATTTTAATTAATATTGGAATATTAAGCCCATTGTTATGCCAAAATTTTTCTCAATCTGACAACAATTCTGGTAAATCGTCTATATGAGGCGGGATAAAAATGGCATCATTCAAGTTAGATCCACCTATCCAATTTTGACTCCTCCTAACTTCTCCTGGATTTTTATGCTCCCCTCTAACGCCAGATAATAATATTTTATGAACATCTTTTAATAATCTTAATGATAGCGGCATATTCCTTAATTCTTCTACTGCAAACGCCATAGCATTAATATAATTATTAACCTCCTCTCAATCGCTTCTTTTCTCTGGAGCAACCTCTTTTTCAGGTAATATTACATCTCCAACATTTGTTTTTGTTCCCTCAATCCTACTAGAGGTATTGGCCTCTTTTACAAAATGCATTCTAACAAAAAAGTCAATGTCTGGAACTAAAAAAGAATACGCATTCAATTCTCCTAAATATTTACTTGCTTCTTCTAATAATAAATTAATTTTAGGATCAATAAAAACAAAATCACGGTTAATATGATTAGGCAAGAAACTTTTATACATATCTTTTTGTATATATTTACCAGCTTTAAATTCTAACATAAGTTGTTATTTACCTTATTTATATCTCAAGTTTATCAAATAACTTGAGATAAGTCAAGTCATATCTCAAGTTTAGCTATTAAATTGAGATATAAAAAACCATATCTCAAGTTTATCAAATATATTACAATTTATGCATAACATCAATTCCCAACAAATTTAACCCTCATTTTAACACATTAGCAACGCTTTTTGTTAAATTGATTTTAAGCATTTGGTTGTATTCTGCTTCAAGTATTCTATTCTTCTCATAAAAATTATTAAAATCTCTTGCTAATTCAAATAAATAATTTGTAATTAAATTTGGAGCAAAATTAATACCAGCTTTCTCAACAACTTCTTTTAAATAAATAAAATCTCTCAATAATACATATTCTTCATCTGTAATTCTATCAATTTCAACTACCCCTTCATTTAATTCAGTTTTTTCTAAAACAGAAAAACATCTAGCATATGTATATTGAATGTATGGGCTGCCATTTCCTTTTAAATCTAAGATTTCATTTAAATCAAAACGCAAATCTTGTTCTTTCTCTAGTTTTAAAATTGCATATTTAATAGCTCCTAAACTAAGGCTTTCTATAATTTTATCTTGTTCTTCTTTACTAAAATTATTAAGAGATATATATTCTTTTTCTTTTTTCAATACAATAGCTTGTTTTAATTCACTTAATAAGTCCATTATACTTAATACGTCTCCATTTCTTGAACTCATTTTACTTCCATCTTTATTACAAACAGCACCATAGCTTAAATGAATAAACTTATCCATATCTCCAATACCTAATTGATCACAAACAGCAAAAACTTGTTTCATGTGTAATTTTTGCTCTGGACCAACAACTCAAACATATTTATCTGATGGAAACATTTCTGTTTTCATTTTAGTTAAATACAAATCTTGAGTAAAATACATAGCTGTTCCGTCTGATCTTTGAACAATATCATCAGTTAAACCATATGATTCCAATTGAGTTAATACTGCCCCATCTTCTAATTTTTTAAACACACCTTTTTCTAATCCTTTTTGAGCTAAATCTTTGGCTTTTTTAAAAAATTCACTTTCATATCAATAATGATCAGCATAACTTCCTAACAATTTAAAACTAGTATGAAATTGATCATAAAATCAGCCGTTCAACAATTCTCACAATTTAATAACTTTTATATTACCTTTTTCTCATTCTTGTAACAATCACTGTATTTCTTTTTTATATTCTTCATTTGCTTCATATTTAACCCCTAAAACATAATATTTACCAACAAAACTATCTTTATATTCACCCTCTTTAGGTGCAGGCCATTTAGATTGATTATTATATCACTCATCCAAAACATCGTTAATAGGTTTTTCTAAATCGTTTTCTTTTAAATAACCAAACAACGCTTTGCATATATGAATACCTCTATCATTAAATAAACAATCCGCTACGACTTTACAATTTAAAGCTTTTAAAATCCTTACAATCGCCATAGCAAACACCGTATTCCTTAAATGACCAATATGCAATGGCTTATTAGTATTTGGACTGGTATGTTCAATTAAAAAACTTTTTTCTTCTTTTAATCAAAACATTTTTTCATCAAAATTCGTAACTTTTTCCAAGTTTTTTACTAAACTTTCTTTTTTAAGAAAAAAATTCAAAAAACCAGGATCTTTGTATTCTATTTTTTGAACATTTTCTTGAATAAATTTTTGGCTTTTTAATTCTTCTAGT
>JAQUZI010000011.1:11706-16125 GCA_028691405.1 Minisyncoccota bacterium | reverse complement strand
GGCTTTTTAAAATAGTTGATAAAATATTAAAAATAAGATATAATTAATAATATTAATTTATTGAGAATAAAAATAATAATATGGATCTGAATCATATACTATTTATTCCTGATGGAAACCGTAGATGAGCCAAAAAAAGAGATTTGAAACCATGAGAAGGCCATAAAGCCGGAGGTGAGTCTTTTAAAAAAATAGTTGAATATATTGTAAAACATAATACAGTAAAATATCTTTCTTTTTGAGCAATGTCAAAAGATAACTATATTAAAAGACCAAAAAACGAAATATCTCATTTGATTAAAATTATTAATGATCTTAATATTCAATTTGCTAAAAATGAAGATGTTGAGGATTACGGAGTAAACATCCGTTTTTATGGATCTTGGGAAAAGATTTTTGATAAAAAAATAGTTACTGGTTTAAAAAAAGTTGAGTACGACACAAGAAACAATAAAAAATTCTTTTTATCAATACTGCTTGCTTATGATGGCAAAGAAGAATTAATCAATGCATTAAATAGCATGGAAAAAGGAAAGAGAATTAACGAAAAAACAATAAAAAGAAATTTGTGAACAAAGGATTTACCAGATGTTGATTTAATTGTTAGGACTGGAGTTAATAATGATCCTCATTTAAGTGGCAATGTTCTTTTATGACAAACTAGCTATTCTCAGCTGTATTTTTCAGAAACATTTTGGCCAGCTTTTGATATTAATGAGTTGAAAAAAGCCATTAATGACTATTCTTCCAGAAAAAGAAGACGAGGGAAATAATAATTTATTAATTTTAAAATATGAATTCACCTGATTTTAAACAACCAAGTAAAGAAGAGGAGGGAAACAAAACCGAGAGAAGATCTCGAAGTATTTTACATAACTTGGGTTTTGAAAACTTTGATGAGCTTAAAGGAAAAAAAGTGTTAGAAATAGGATCAGGAGATGCCGAATTTGGTTTAACTGCTAAAAAGAATGGTGTTGACATTATATGCAGTGACATTGACAGTAAATATCAAAAACAAGCTCAAAGCGATGGCGTTGATTGTGTAGTAGTTAATGCACTTAATACACCTTTTGAAGATAATTCTTTTGATACAATACTGTCTCATGGCTCAGTACCAATAATTTTTAATCAAAGAGAGCATGTAATAAATACTTTAAAAGAAATGAAAAGGATTTTAAAAAAGGGAGGAGAGTTTCGTTTTGGACCAACTCATTTAGTTGCAGGTGCATTAGATTTAGAAACACTATTCTCGCCAGGAGAAGAAAAAACTATTAGCGAAGAAGATAATGCCAGTAGAAGACGCAAAAGATCTTTGGAGGTTTTAAGGAGTTTTGATCCAAATATTACTGAAACAGTAATCAACTTAGATGGTATATTCCCAAAATTGTATTATACAATGAAGAAAATTTAATTTTAAAATATGATAACAATATTACAGTCTTTAGTTTTAGGTATAGTTCAAGGTTTAACAGAATTTTTACCTGTTTCAAGTTCAGGACATTTATTATTGCTTGAAAGATTTTTTCAAATAAAAGACAATTTAGTTTTATTAAATTTAATACTGCACTTAGGAACAGTATTAGCTTTAATCTGTTTTTTTTGAAAAGATTTGATTTTGATTATAAAACAAAAAGATTGAAATTTAGTTAAAAATTTATTTATTGCTTTTGTAACTACATCTATTGTTGGATTAATAATCAAAAATTTAATAGAAAGTATATTTATATATAGTAATACTTTAGTTCCTGTAGCGTTAGGTTTTATCTTTACAGCAATAATAATGTTTTTGACTATAAAATACAAAGGAGAAAGAGATATTAGTAATTTAAATATACTTGAATCAATTAAAATTGGTTTTGCTCAGGCAATAGCTATTGCACCTGGTATTTCTAGATCAGGTTTAACTTACTTTACAACTTTAAAATCAGGCATAAGGCCTAAAGATGCTTTTAAATTTTCTTTTTTGTTATCAATTCCTACTATATTAGCTGCAGCTGGTGTAGAATTAATAACTAATTACAAGACTATAGATTTGGGGGTTGATTGATCTGCAATCCTTATAGGCTTGATTATTTCCTTTATTTTTGGTAGTTTAGGCTTAATCATATTTAAGAAAATATCAGAAAAGTCAAAATTCTGAATATTTGGTGTTTATTTAATAATTTTAAGTATTGTTTTGTTAGTTTGATAATGCGAGAGTAGCACAGTGGTAGTGTGTCTGCCTTCCAAGCAGAATACGCGGGTTCGATTCCCGTCTCTCGCTCAAACGATAAATATATGTTATGGAACAAAATATTTCAGAATACGCCATAGAAGTAAAAAATTTAACCAAGAGATTCTCCCACCTTACAGCTGTTGATAAGGTTTCTTTTAACGTTAAAAAAAGTGAGATTTTTGGATTTTTAGGACCAAATGGGGCGGGGAAAACAACAACTGTTAATATGCTTTGCACTTTGGTAAAACCAACTAGCGGGGATGCTATTGTTAATGATTTTAGTGTAAACACTCATAGTTTAGAAGTAAGAAGATCAATTGGCATTGTATTTCAAGAATTAACACTAGATAATCATTTAACTGTAAAAGAAAATATATTTTTACATGCAAAATTGTATGGATTAAATAATGCTATGTTTAATAAAAAACTTTATCAGATTGCTAAATTGCTTGATTTAGAAAATAGCTTAGATTTGCCTGTAGGCGATTTGTCTGGTGGAACTAAAAGAAGAATTGAAATTGCTAGAGTTTTAATTCATGAACCAAAAATATTGTTTTTGGATGAACCAACTGTTGGTTTAGATGCACAGACAAGAAATAAAATATGAGACTATTTATTAAAGGCGAGGAAAGAGATTGGTGTTACTATATTTTTAACTACTCAGTATATTAATGAAGCCGAAATATGTGATCGAATTGGCATTATAGATCACGGTGAAATAGTTGCATTGGATACACCTGATAATTTAAAGAATATTGTTAATCGAGATACAATCGAAATTCAGACAAAAGATAATTTAAAAAGTATTGATCAAATTAAATTAAAATTTCCTGATGTTTCTTTAAGGTTAATTGGTAAAAATATTATTATTAAGGCCGAAAAGGGTGAAACATTTTTACCAAAAGTATTAGAAGTAATTACGGAAGAAATAATTTCAATTAATTTGAAAAAACCTTCTTTAGAAGATGCATTTTTAAAATTGACGGGTAGACAAATAAGAGATTAATATGAAAAATTCTAATTGTAAAAAAGAATTAATGGGAGTATATGTCATCTGATACAGAGAGATGCTTTTGTATTTTAGAAATAAAATAAAATTATTTACTTCTTTTTTTGTACCAATAATGTTAACTATCTTTTTAGGTAGCGGCTTGGCTTCTTTCTTCCCAACAGCAAATCAAGTTGAAAATTTTTCTAATTTCTTTTATAGCGGGGTATTGGTTTTAAGTATTGCTGTTAATGTTTTTGATGCAACTGTTTCTTTAGTTTGAGATAAGGAATTTGGCTTTATGAGAGAAATACTAGTAGCCCCATTACCTAAAACCAAGATTGTAATGGGTAAAATATTAGGTGCGGTAACAAGAGGGTTAATGCAGGGTGTTGCATTGTTAGTCGTTGCTCCTGTTTTAGGAATTAATTTATATTTATATCAAATCTTTTTGTTATTATTGTTAATGACTTTGATTTCTATTATTATTGCTTCATTTGGCATTATTATTGCTTCGTTTATTAGACGCATAGAAACTTTCTCTTTGTTTAGTCAGATTTTTATAGCGCCATTGTTGTTTTTATCAGGCGCATTCTTTACATTAGAGAAGATACCGCATTGAATGCAAATGATTAGTTATTTTAATCCTTTGTTTTATGCGGTTAATGGCATTAGAATATTGATATTTAATAATGATTTTATGCCAGAAAGAATGTCAAATATGATAGCATATAACTTTAATTTTGGTTTTATTGTTTTAATTGTCTTTGCTTTAGTTTCTTTAGGTGTTGCGATTATGGCGTTTAACAGATTAAGCGTAGGAGAGGTAATTAAAAAAATATTAGAAGAAACCGAGGATATGATTTAGGATACTTGCTTTATTAACAAAAATATGATAAGATTAGCAACAATTAAATAAATTATTAAAAGAATTCGATATGTTAACTATTAGATTAAAAAGCGAAGGTAAAAAACATCAAAAGACAATGAGAATTGTAGTTATTGATTCAAGAAAGTCTTCTATTAGCAATAAATACATTGAAAAAGTTGGATGATGAATACCAGCAGAGCATAAACATGATATTAATAAGGACAGAGTTCTATATTGAATATCAAAAGGAGCAAAGCCAAGTATAACCGTATACAATTTGCTAGTAGAGGATAAAATAATTGAAGGTAATAAAATACCAAAACACAATCAACCTAAAAAGAAGGC
>JAQUZI010000011.1:5073-11606 GCA_028691405.1 Minisyncoccota bacterium | reverse complement strand
AATAAAGACCAGCTAAAAATGCTTAGCTGGTTTTTAAATTTTCTACTTGACTTTTATTGTTTTATACTATAATATATTAGTAATAATTCCAATTGGTCGGATTATTAAATTTAATAAATGTTATAATAGATTAACATGGAACAACACACAGATATGATTGTTTTGGAAACTATTTTAAAAGGCATTGTGAACAATCCTGATGCAGTAAAAATAGATCGCCAAATTGATGAGAGAGGCGTCTTGTTAACCGTTGATGTTGACCCATCAGACATGGGACACTTAATTGGCAAGCAAGGAAGAACAATTCAAGCAATTAGAACTCTTATCAAAATTGTTGGTGCCAAAAATCAAGCTCGCATCAATATTAAGATTCCAGGTTCTCAAGAAAACAATGGACACCAAGAAGAGCCAAGAACCGATAAAGTTGCTGACGCATTGGATGATTTGAAAATATAAATTAAATATTTAAAAAAGGGGGGGCTAAAGTCACCTCTTTTTTTTATGCAACTTATATGATAGAATAGGAAAGAAATATAAAATTATGAATAAATTAAAGACATTTATATATATTTTTGCAACATTTTCAATCTTAGTAGTAGGATTGTGGTTTTTTGAATATGCTAAAAATACGAGTAATGATATTGAAATATATAGAACAACAACCACTACAACTAAAATTAAAAAGACATTAAAGCATGAAATATATACCACTCCTGTTAGCTATATCTTAGGAGATGAAAGAAGTATTTTAATTGATTTAACAAATATGAATTTGTTTTTAATTAAAAAAGGAGATATAATAAAAACAATTAAAGTTCTTCATAAAGGACCAAGTAATTTATGGTTTCAATCGCCAACAAATTATTTTAATGTTGGGGTAAAATATAAATTACTTAGATCAGGGATAGTTGATGTATATATGCCTTATTCTGTACAAATACATCAAGATTTCTTTGTTCATGGTATCCCTTATCTACCCAGTGGCGAAAGAGTGACTAGTAGATATAGTGGTGGATGTTTAAGAGTTAGTGATGAAGATGCAAAAGAAATTTATGATTTTGCTCAGATATGAGACAAAATAATTGTTTATGAGAAATCAATTGATAATGATATTTTAAAACCTGGTTTTTATAACCCAATTGATTCTAATCGGTATTGAATTCGTCAAGATTTTAATAGCCCATTAAAAATCAATGGCCAATATTTGCAGCATGCAGCAGTTGATATGTCAACAAAAGAGCCAGAAAATGTTAAAGCTATTTACGATGGTAAAGTTGAAGATATTATTGTTATGGGTAGTAAAGATTATGGGTTTGGTAATACAGTAATATTAAAACATACAATAGATAAGAAAGTTGTTTATAGTTTATATGCTCATTTAGAATCAATTAGCCTTGATTTAAAAACTGGACAGGATATAAAAGGAGGTGATGTTTTAGGTACAACAGGTGCTAGTGGCTATGGCTGTCAGAATTACTGAAGATTAGGCAAAGATGGTTGCGATCAAGGTGATTCTTTGGATAGACATTTGCATTTAGAAATTAAAACTAAACCAATATTAACAAATCCAGAAGGCGAAAATGATTGTATTCAAAAAAATGGAGATTTAGGACCATGTTTTGGATATGTGCCCAAAGATCCTTTAAAATATGGGTATATAAATCCAATCAAATTTATAACATTAAATAATGAATAAATATGAAAAAAATAAAACAATTTAATATATTAACTATTTATCCTGATATTTTTAATTCGTATTTTAATGCCGCTCTAATTAAAACTGCTGTTGATAAAAAAGTCATTAAATTAAATATATTTAATTTAAGAGATTTTGCAAATGATAATTACAAATCAGTTGATGATAAGCCATATGGTGGTGGACCAGGTATGATTATGCGAGTTGATATAATCCATAAGGCTATACAATGCATTTTGAAAAAAGGTAAAACTAAAAGTAGAATTATTGTTTTTTCAGCTAAAGGGAAAGTTTTGAAGCAAAAAGATTTGGAAAGATTAAAAAAATATGATAATTTAACTTTAGTTTGTGGTAGATTTGAAGGTATAGATCAGAGAGTTATTGATAAAATAGCGGATGAAGAGATTTCTATTGGAGAATACGTTTTGGGTGGGGGAGAAATACCAGCAATGACAGTTGTAGAAGGCATAACTAGATTATTACCAAATGTGTTGGGTAACAAAAATTCTTTAAAAGAAGAATCATACAATAATCAAGATTTTGTAGAATCAAATCAATATACAAGACCAGAAAAATTTTACCCTGAAATTAAAAACAAAAGGAAAGTTTGAAAGGTACCAAAAGTATTGTTGTCTGGTAACCATAAAGAAATAGAAAAATATCGTAATAAAAAATAAATATGGACATATTACAAAATATATCATTTTCAATTATTAATTTAACACCACCTTGGTTTTTTAATTTATTAAATTTTTCTTCTTTGTTTTGAGTTCAATGACTTGGATCTTTAGCAATTTTGTTTTTAGCTCGTACAATTTATGTTTTTATTAAAACAAAGATAAGATTCATGCGATTAAAGAAAACTTCTACGGAAGAATTAGAATTATTGCTAAATCAAAAACACAAACCATATCCTAAATTTTCAATTATTGTTCCCGCTAGAAATGAAGCTGATGTGGTAGAAAAAACAGTTACTAAATTAACTAACTTAAATTATCCTAAAGATAGATTTGAAATAATTGTTATTACAGATGAAAAAGAGGTTTTGAATAATACCGAAGGCGAAATTACAACTCAAGAAGTTATGCAAAAAACAATTGATAAATTAAAAGATCAAGAAGTTAAGATATATCATTTAGATGTGCCTCTTAATTTTAATGGATTGTTTCCGGGCAAGATGTTAGATTATGAGGTAAAATCAACTAAAGGCAGAGCATTGAATTATGCTTTTACGGAAATGTATGATCATTTTAATACTCAAACTGAATTTTTTGCTTTTTTTGATACTGATGATCACCCAGATAAAAATTGTTTTATTGAAATAGCTAAAGAAAATTTAATTTATCCATACAAAAAGGTATTTCAAATGCCAATTTTCCAATGCCGTAATTTTTGAAAAATTTCTACATTTTCTAAAATTATTGCTTTGGGACAATCATTTACGCATGAGATATTCTTACCATGAATAATGACTTGACTTCCATTTTTAGGTGGCACTAATTTATTTATCCAAAAAGATGTTTTGTTTAGTGTTAATGGTTTTAATTACAATTCGATTACCGAAGATTTAGATTTGGGTATATCGATTTATTTAAATACTAACAATTGGCCATATTTTTTGCCTTTTGCTTCGACTGAGCAAACACCAAGCACAATGAAAGCCTTTTTAAAACAACGACATAGATGAGCTTTAGGACAACTGGAAGTTATTAAAAATTTAAAAGAAATGAAAAAAGAAAAGAGCGATATTGGGAGAAAAGCTAGAATTTTGTATTATAAATTAAATTTTTATGGGCCTTGTGAGTGAGTTGTGTTTTTTGGTTTAACAGTTTTGAGTGTTATTATTTTGTTAACTCAATTATTAAGCCGTGTGGTAGTTATATTAGGCATGCATGGGGTTATTAATTTCTTCTCTGTATCATTGTTGGTTAAGGAATTATTTGCTTCTGTTTTTACATACGCTGGTATGCCAATGTTGGTTTTTTCGTTAATATTGTTACTCCATTATAATAAATATGTAGAGTATAAAGAAAAAACTTGGATAATAATTAAAAAATTATTTAAGTTTATTGCTGAAACTTCTTTTATAATTCCGTTTATGGTTGTTATATATCCATTACCTTTCTTTTCTGCTTTTTTCAAATACAATATCATGGGATATTATAAAAACAGGGAATTAACTTGAGTTAAAACACCAAGAACTAAAGAATAATTAAATCCTTGCATTAAATTGCAAGGGTTTTTATATGTTTGAGGGCTTGAATATTTAAAAAAAATGAGTTAAAATGTTAATGTAAAAAATTAAAAATACATTTATGATTATTAATTGATTAGGACATTCTTTTTTTAAGATAGAGACTCAGAATAATGTTATTGCTATTGATCCGTTTAATGAAGAAAAAGTTGGTGTTAAACCATCAAGATTTAAAGCCAGTATATCATTATCAACCCATAACCATATGGGGCATAACAATCTTGATTTAATTATGGGTGATCCTTTTGTTTTAAAGACACCAGGCGAAATTGAAATAAACGATATTTTTATTAAAGGCATTGAATCGTCTCATAATGGAGCTAATGATGATTTAATTAAGAACACGATTTTTATTATTGATAGTGAGGAAATCAGACTTGTTCATTTAGGTGATTATAGTGATAAAAAAATAAAAGACAATTTATTAGAGAAGTTGGGTAATGTAGATATATTACTATTGCCTATTTCTGATAAAAAAGGAGGCAAATTAGTTGAAGAAGCTGGCAGTATTGTTAAACAAATAGAGCCAAAAATAGTTATTCCTATGCATTATGATCCTAAAAAAGAAAAAGATATATTGGATAGATTCATTAAAGAAGTGGGGGCTAAACCAGAAGAATTAGACAAGCTAAATATTAGAAAGAATAATATTAGCGAAGATGAAGATAGTCCAATTCAACTTATTATTTTACAAAATTAATTAAATTAACATACAATGAAAGAAGAAAGAAGAGACAAGATTATTGAATGTAATATAAGTCAAGAATTAAAAGATTGCTATATCGACTATGCTATGTCGGTTATTGTTTCTAGAGCCATACCTGATTGTCGCGATGGTTTAAAGCCTGTTCAGAGAAGGATATTATATTCAATGAAAGAATTAGGACTAACACCAACAGTAAAATTCAAAAAAAGTGCTATGGTAGTAGGTCATGCAATGGGTAGATATCACCCTCATGGTGATATGGCTATTTATGATTCCTTAGTCAGAATGGCACAACCTTTTTCTTTAAGATATACTTTGGTTCATGGTCAAGGTAATTTTGGTTCAATTGATGGTGATAGTGCTGCTGCACAAAGGTATACAGAATGTAGAATGACTCATCTTGCGAATGAGATGTTTAATGATATTGAAAAAGAAACTGTTGATTTTGTTCCTAATTATGACAATAATTTAAGCGAACCAAAGGTTTTACCAACAAGAATACCTCAATTACTATTAAATGGTACAACCGGAATTGCAGTTGGTATGGCAACAAATATACCTCCTCATAATTTAAGCGAATGTATGGATGCAGCTATATTTTTAGCTGATAATCCAGATTGTAATAGTGATGATTTATTAGAGTTTATCAAAGGCCCTGATTTTCCAACAGGTGGTACAATTTATGGTTGAAATGAAATCAAAGAAGCTTATAACGCTGGTAAAGGTAGAGTGTTAATTCGTGGGACAGCAGAAATTGTCGAACATGGAAAAACTAATCAAATTGTAATAAGCGAAATACCTTATGCCGTTAATAAAGCCGAATTGATCAAAAAAATAGCTAATTTAATAGAAAATAAAAAGATACTACACATTAGAGATATCCGCGATGAATCTGATAAAAAAGGTTTAACAATTACAATTGATCTTAAGAGAGAAGCAAACCCGAGAAATATTTTAAATCAATTATATAAATATACGGATTTACAAAAATATTTTCATATTAATTCTATCGCTTTAGTTGAAGACGGTTTACAACCAGAATTATTATCTTTGAAAAGTATTTTAAGAGAATTTATTGAATTTAGAAAAAGTGTTATATTTAAACGCACTCAATTCTTACTTCGTAAGACAAAGGAGAGATTACATATTCTTGAAGGTTTAAAAACTGCATTAGATCATATTGATGAAATAATTGATATTATTAAAAAATCTGAAAGTAAAGAAGACGCAAATTTAAAACTTTGTAAGAAGTTTAAATTTACAGAAGTGCAAGCAAATGTTATCTTAGAAACAAAATTACAAGCGATTGCTAAATTAGAAAAAATTAAAATTTTAAATGAATTAAAAGATAAGGCTAATGATGCCAAAGATTACGAAGAAACTCTAAAAAATCAGAAAAAGATTGTAAAGATAATGAAACAAGAGTTTGTTGAAATCAAAGAAAAATTTGGTGATGAAAGAAAAACAAAATTAGTTAAAAGCGAGCCTGATAAAATAGAAGAATCTGATTTAATACCAGATTTAAATGTTTTAATAACTTTATCTCAAGATGGATATATTAAAAGAATGGATGCTAATATGTTTAGAATCCAAAATAGAGGGGGGAAAGGTATTACTGCCTACAGTGGTAGTAATGACGATTTATTAGAACATATATTAAATGTTAGCACAAAAGATACGTTATTATTATTCTCAGACAAAGGGAAAGTGTATCAAACTGGTGCATATAATATAAAAGATTCTTCTCGGGAATCAAAAGGCAAGGCAATTCAAAACTTTATAGATATTACCACTGATGAAAAAGTTACTGTTGTCTTGGGTCATAATGAAAAGGTAGCAAAAGATAAAAACTACTTAATAATGGCAACTGAAAACGG
>JAQUZI010000011.1:0-4973 GCA_028691405.1 Minisyncoccota bacterium | reverse complement strand
GTAAGAATAATGAAATTAGGTGAAGGAGACGAAGTCTCTGAAGTTTCTTTACTTTAATTGTGTAATTTATTATTTTATGTTATACTTTAAGTATACATATAAATATTATATATGGAACAATTAGTTAATTTAGAAAATATATTAAATAAAATACCTGTTTGAGAAGGTATATCTGTTGCTGATTTTGGGTCAGGATCAGGTATTTTTACAATTGAATTAGCAAAAAAATTAAATAACAATGGCCATATTTTAGCAATTGATATTTTAGAAAAACCATTAGCTTTTTTAATAGAAAATGCTAAGAGACAAAATGTAGCTCATTTGATTAATACCAAAATATGCGATTTAGAGAATAAAACTTTAGGTCGCGATTTGCAATCTGGTTTTGATATGGTAACAGCTATTAATATGCTATTTCAAGTTAAAGATAAAGAAAATGTTGTAAAAGAAGCTAAAAGAGTTTTAAAAGATAATGGTTTTTTGGTTGTTGTTGATTGGGAAATTTATAAAATTCCAATGACTGAAAATTTATATCCTGTTAATAAAAAAGAATTAGTTAAAAATGTTGAAAAAATTGGGTTTGAATTAAAAGAAGAGGTTAGGGTGTCTAACACTCATTTTGGCTTAATTTTTACAAAAAAATAAAAATATATTATGGAGAAAAGTTTTTTTCAAAAGTATAAATTATGAATTATTTTAGGAAGTGTTGTTTTATTTATTATACTTTTTTCATCTTTGTTTTCAAGCGTAAAAAGAAAAGTAAGTTTGACTGTTTGAGGCGTAAATATGTCAAAAAGTGAATTTGATTTATTGTCTAAAAAAATTGTAAAAGTATATGGGGTTCCTGTAGATTTTGATTATATTGAAATTAAAAAAAATGATTATGAAACAGACTTGATGGATTCTTTTATTCATTCAAAAAGCCCTGATATATTTTTAATTAATAATGAGCAATTAGGTGAATTTAAAAAATTAATTTCTCCTCTTGATTTAAATCAAAAAAATTACAATATTAATAATTTAGATAAAGATTTCCCAACAATTATTAAAGAACAAGCTGTTTTTAATAATGAATTATATATGCTACCAATAACAATTGATAGTTTAGCTTTGTATTATAATCGTAATACTTTTGATAGTTTATCAATTCCGACTCCACCAAAAACATGAAGTGAAGTTTTAAGCTTGGTTCCTAAACTAAGACAACTAGATTCGTACAATCGAATAACTAGATCACCTATAGGTATGGGGCTAGGTACTTCTATTAATAATAGTAGTGATATACTTGCTTTATTAATTATGCAGTTAAATGGCGAGATTATTGATAGTGAAAGTCAGTCAGTCAAATTAAACAATCGAGTTAATGTTGATGGTAGCTATATCAATCCAGGAGAAGAAGCTCTAAAATTTTATACTCAGTTTAGCCAATCAAACAATCAATACTATTCATGAAACGCTTCTTTTGGTAATGATTTAGAGTCTTTTGCAAACAATAAATTATCTCTTTATATTGGTTATTATGAAGATAAAGATTTAATTTTAGATAAAAACCCTAATTTAAATTTTGGCTTATCAGAAATGCCACAAAGAGATGCTAATAACAATGTTAATTTTGGTAAATTTACTGGCTTTACAGTTTCATCTCAAACAAAAAACAAAGATATTGCTTGAGGTGCAGTTCAATTATTAACAAGCTCTCAAAACATACAAGAATTTATTGAATATTTTAATATACCACCCGCAACAAGAGATTTGATTTCTAATTACTATAACGATACAGCCTTAGGTGTATTTGCCAAACAGGCTTTAAGCAGTAAAAGCTTTTACCATCCAGATAAAAAACAAACAAAGAGAATATTTAGAGAGACTATTGATCAATTATCTTTAGATAAAAATTACAGAAACGCTTTAGATAAAATGTCTAAAGATTTAACAAACTTAATACATAATTAATGAATATGAAAAACAAATTAAACCCATGGTTAATTGTTGTTTTAATAATGATACCATTAGGATATGCATTAGGTGATGGTTTAATTACTTGTAAAGGCCCTTATTGTACTTTTTGTGATTTAATTGCTTTAATTCAAAACATCATTAATTTGTTTGTGCGAGTTATTATATGGTATATTGCTTTAGTTTATATAATGTATGCTGGTTTTTTAATGGTTGTTGGGAAAAAAGCAAATGGAATTGCTATCATTAAAAAAGTGTTGATTGGAATGGTTATTATTTTACTGGCCTGAACTATTGTTAATAGTTTGATATATATTTTAGCGCCAGCAGCAACTGATGAATATGGCAATGACCTAAGCAAAACATGAAATAGAATCGATTGTTCAGCGCCAACATCTTCTTCGCCAGATAAAAACCCATCTAGTGGAAGTGGTGGTGGTTTTAATTAAAAATTAAAAAATAAATTAATAATATGCTTAAAAAAATACTTTTATTAATACTTGTTGTTTCTATTGGATTTGGTTTTGGTTTCAGTTTTGTAAATGCAGAGGGCGCAAATAATTTTGTTGAAATACAAAACCCAGTCGGAGAAAGCAATATTTGAGGCATTGTTAATCGCCTAATAAATATTTTGTTTATGGCTTGTATTTATGGTGGAATTATTATGATCATATGAGCAGGTTGGACAATGGTAACCTCGCAAGGCAAGCCTGATAAAACAAAAGCGGCAACACAAATTATTGTATGGGTTTTAATAGGCATCGTTGTTGTTGGTTTGGCTAAGGCAATGATTAGTTTTACCTACTATATTGTTACTGGAAATAAAGGAGGTATTAATTGAGAAGAAAAACAATCAATTGAAAACAACAATAGTGAAGATGTAAATAAGGTTTATACTCCAGAAGCTAACCAAGGAACTGAAGAAATGGAGGTGGGTAATATAATAAATACTGATCTTTTTAGTCAATAAACTTGCATTTTTTAAAAATTTTGCATATAATATATGTAAAAATAAAAGGTCGTAATAATAAAAATACATTTATTTCTATGAAAACACTTAAAAAAATATTTGCTGTATTGCTATTAATTTCAATGCCTTTGGCAGCATTAGCTGCTCCAGTAGATGGCGGCATGTTAGAGATTGATTATATGAGCTCCGCTCCAGGCAGTGATTTTGATATCTTTACTTTTGTTAGTAGTGTCATTAACTGATTGTTTTATGCTTTACTAGTAATGGCTTTGATAATGTTACTTTTAGTTGGATATCATTATATCGCAACTGGAGGCAAAGACCCAACTAAGGTTGCTGATAATATGAAAAAATTAGGTTTTATTCTGCTCGGTATTGCTATTGCTTTGTTAGCTAAAGGATTGATTTATGCAACTTGTATAATCGTATCTGGTTCAGGAGATCTTTGTAAATTCTGATAAATATTAATAAAAAATTAAAAAAACTATATGAAGAAATTTATTTCTATTTTTGTTTTAACTTTGCTTGTTTTTCCTTTCACTGCTTTTGCTTTACCAGCAGAACCAGGCGTATCATTACCAGAGGTAATGAGTACGACTAACGATTTATTTGATATCGTTCGTATTGCTATTAACTGAATATTCTATGCATTACTTGTTTTAGCTGTTATTTACATATTGCTTATCGCTATAGACTATGTTGTTAAAGGCGGTCAAGATCCAGAAAAAGTTAAAAACAATGGCAAGAGATTAGGTTATATTATTATTGGTATTGTTGTTGCTTTAATCGCTAAAGGCTTAATCTATCTTACTTGTTATTTGGTCACAGGAGGACAATCTTGTAGATTCTAAAACTTATTTAGAAAACCAACTCGAAAGAGTTGGTTTTTTGATTGACTTTTTTGTTAATTCTAGGTATCATATATATGTAATATTTAATTAAATATTTAATATATTTTATATGAAAAAAATATTTGTATTAGTGTTAATGCTTTTGTTGTGCATTAGTGCTAGCAATGCTCAAGCTTTTAGTTTAACTGATACCATAAGCTCAGCTGTTACTTCTATAACTAGTTTTTTCAAAGATATTGGGAATATGATAGGAATTAAAAGTCCTAGTGAAAAAAATGACACTGATTATATTATTGACACTTCTGATTCATTCGCTGACTTTGCAAGTATAAGCGGTTGATGAAATAATGATAAAAACTATAAAGACAAACAAGGCAAGATAGATTGCGATAAGGTAAAAAAGAATGCTGGAAAATACGCTGATGCTTCGGAAGAGATGATCGAAATCGAATATACTCCCCCTGGAGATTGAAAAGCTCCAACTACCGCTACCATTAAGCCAGATTTAACATATCCAATCGATTCCGATATTGATCCAAAAATGTCCATTCCTAAAACAAATCCAACAATTAATCCAGGAATTAATCCAATTGATAATGTTAACACATCGTCAATTAAAAATTTAATATATGTTAATATCGCTAATGCTGCAGAATATCGTTTAGGGAAAGATCCTTGTAAAGAGCTTGAGCGCGATATGAAAGCAGCTGAAAAAAGAGCTAAAAATGGTAATAGTGATTCGGCAAAAAGAGAAGCTAGAAAAGCAAACACAAATATGCAAGAAGCGTATAATAAATGTTGCCTTAAGGTTGGCGGTGGTGATGGAGGAGGTGGAGATTTGCTGCCCAAAGATTCAGGAAAAACTCCAGTTCCAACAGTAACTATACCATTACCAGATATTACCGTACCAATAGATGAACCACCATCAGATACTAAGCCACCAGAATATACATATGTATGTGATTTCACATCACCAAGCTTTAATCATATGTATAATTGTATAGTAAAACAAGGAGACTATACCATAGATGATATCCAATGTAACCCAAGTGAAAACAAATCATTTAAAGATTACCAATCAGTAACAAAGAAATTCTTAGGATTAATACCATATACAACAATAGAAGAAAAAGAATTGTTTTACAATCCCGTATGTGTAAAACCACCAGAAGTACCACCAATTGATGAACCACCAA
>JAQUZI010000041.1 GCA_028691405.1 Minisyncoccota bacterium | reverse complement strand
ACACTATAATACTTTATGGAGGAGAGCCTTTTTTAAATGTTAAAACCTTAGAATGGGCGTTGTCATATATAGAAAAACTAAAACAATTAGGTAAATTGCCAAAGAAGAATTTGCAGGTAATGGCGGATACTAATGGGTCATTATTAAATGAAGAAATTATTAAAATGCTTAAAAAATACAATGTTGCAGTTACTGTGGCATTAGATGGGATTGCAAAATTTAATGATAGATATCGTTTAAGTAATAAAAAAAGGGGCACATTTGATGATGTTTTTAAAAATATAGTATTGTTAAAAAAACATAAAGTATTGACATATGTTTCTATGATGGCCATACCTTATGAATGAAATAAAAAGTCAATTATTGATTTTTGTAATTTTCTTGCAAAATATGATATTAAAAAATTAGGAATAAACCTTCTTAGGGGAGAGCAATCAGATTTTATCAAACAGTTTTTTCCTGATGACCCAATTTTAAAATATCAAAAATGAGCAACAAAATTTATGATTGATTTTTGAAAATTAGCTCAAAAAATTGGCATTCTGGAGTATCAAATTGATAAAAAAAAGAATTTGTTTATGTCAAAAAGGCCATTGAGTTTAGATTGTGGTGCTTTTGGAAATCATGTAGTTGTGCAACCAAATGGAGAAATAGGCTCTTGTCCTTGAAGTCAAGAATATAATATAGGAAATGTAGATGATAATCTCGTAGATTTAAAAAATAAATTAAATATTCCTAAAGTTAAATATAAAAATTTAATACCAGTTTATAATCCTGAATGTTTAAAATGTGAAGCTATTAGCATTTGTGGAGGTAAATGTATTTGAGATTATGACAAAAAAAGGAAATTTTCGAAACAAAATATTTATAAAAATAATGAACAATGTATTTTTACTAAAAAAGTTTTTAATTATTTTGTTTGGAATTATCCAAATGTTTTAAAAAATATAAATGTTAAAAAATAAAACTAAAATAGCAATTATAGGAGGGTCTGGGTTTTGTGAGTTTTCAGAAATGAAAAAAACTAGGAAAATAGATGTGATGACAAAATATGGAAAGCCGTCTGACAAAATAATTTCTGGTGAGTATGCTGATAATGATATTTTGTTTTTACCAAGGCATGGCCATGATCATTTTTTATCTCCAGACAGAATTCCTTATAAAGCCAATATGGTGGCTTTAAAAAAACTAGGTGTAGAATATATTGTAGCTTTTTGCGCTGCAGGTAGTTTAAACATTAAAATTAGCCCTGGAGAATTTGTTGTTTTAGATCAGTTTGTTGATTTAACTTGAGGAAGAAATATTATTCACGAAAAAGATAATACTTTTATTCATTTATCTCCCGATGTTCCTTATTGCGAATTTTTAAGAAAGATAGTTTATAAAGAGGCTTTAAAACTTGGCATAAAGGTGCATAAAAAGGGAACAGTCGCTGTAATTCAGGGGCCTAGATTTAATACGACAGCAGAGAGCAAGTGGTTTATTAAACAAGGGTGAGACTTGGTAAATATGACACAATATCCAGAATGTTATTTTGCTAAAGAATTAGGTTTAAAATATGTTTCAATTGCTATGATAACAGACTATGATATTGGGCTTAAAAAATATGGAAATACAATGTCTTTTAAAGATATTGAAAAGACTAGAAAAATTTTTGAAAAAAATATCGCTAATGCCAAAACATTAATTGGCCCAGTTGTTAAAAAAATTGCTAAATATAAGGATATTTATGAGAAAGATGATATTCATGTTCCATATTATCAAAAACTAAAAACTTAAACGAGGGTTGCATATTTATAAATTTTATGGTATGATTTTAATAATTAATGTACTTTAAAAGGAGGTTAAAATGATAATCGCAAAAAATGTTAAAAAAAGTTATTGTGAAGTAGATGTTTTAGCAGACATATCTTTTTCATTGGAAGAAGGCCAAAAATGTGCTTTAGTTGGCGCAAATGGAGTAGGAAAATCTACTTTTCTTAAGATTGTAGCTGGGATTGAAGATCCCACTGGAGGAAGTGTTACAATATCAAAAAATGATTGTATTGGCTATCTTCCGCAAGAAGTTGCTATGAGCGAGAGTGATGCTTGTAAAACAATTTCTCATTATGTTAAAAAAATTGTTGGAATATTGGACATAGAAAAACAAATGGTAGAGCTTGAAAAAACATTAAGTCAAAACAAAAACACACAGAAATATTGTGATATACAGCAAAAATATATACATCTTGGAGGGTATAGTTTTGAACATCGTATGAAAACTATTTTATGTGGTTTTGGACTAGGTGATATTGGAATTGAAAGACAGTTATGTAGTTTAAGCGGTGGGCAAAAAAGAAAGGTAGCGTTAACCGCAATTTTATTAAAAGGTGTTGATTTTTTGTTGCTTGATGAGCCGACTAATGATTTAGACCTGCCATCTTTGATTTGGCTGGAACAATTCATATTAAACTCTAAAATAGGATGTTTAATAGTTTCTCATGATAGAAAGTTTTTAGATAGAGTTGTTCGAAAAGTGTATGAAATAGATTGGTTTACAAGATCTATAAATGTTTTTACTGGTAAGTATAGTGAATATCTTGACGAAAAAGAAAGATTGATAGAAAGGCAAAAAGATCAATATGAGTTACAACAAAAAGAAATAAAAAAGATAAAAAAGACTATACGTCAAAAACAAGATTGGGGTTCAAAAGGATCAACTCAAACCAGATCAGATAATGATAAATTTTCAAGAGGAGTGATTCGTGATAGAGCTTCCAAGTCGTTAAAAGCAGGAAGTGCTATTGAGAAAAGATTGGAACAAATGGAAAAACTGGAGATTCCGAAAAAAAGAAATCCGTTTACTATTGTTCTTTCTCCTGCAGAAGCGGAGAGTAAACATGCCATTAAATTAAAAGATGTAATGGCAGGGTATAAAGATTTTAGTATAGGCCCCATATCCTTAGAAATTTCTTTTGGTAAAAGAATAGGAATTTTAGGTATAAACGGGTCTGGTAAATCAACCCTTTTGAAGGTAATGACAAAGAAAATATTGCCAAAGCAAGGAGAAGTAATAATAGGTGATTCTTTGATTATTGGAAATTTAATGCAAGAGCATGAAAATTTACCACGGGAAAAAAATCTTTTTGAATTTATAAAAGAAAATGCCAAAAAGGATGAATCGGCAATATTTTGTTTGCTTTCTAATTTTGGTTTTGAACATTCAGAGTCTTTTAAGCCAATTGGAGAACTTAGTCCAGGAGGAAGGGCTAGGCTGCTTTTAGCTTTTTTTTCTGCTATTTCTGCCAATGTCTTAATATTGGATGAACCAACAAATCATTTAGATGTTGAAGCATCCGAAGCGTTAATAGAAGTGTTAAAAACTTATACAGGGACAATTTTGCTTGTTTCTCATGACAGGTTTTTCATCGAACAGATTTCTTTAGACAATGTTTTTATGATGAAAGATGGTGTATTGAAATCAACTGATTATCAAGAATACATTGCTTCTGTTCAGAAAGACATGAAGCGATTATTTAAAGCGTTATAGCGGTAGGAATATATATATTCCTACCGTTTTTTATGAATTTAGGCTTGCAATGTATCTCTTGATTTATTGTAATTTGGGGAGTATAATATATGTATATAATAAAATAAAATT
>JAQUZI010000010.1 GCA_028691405.1 Minisyncoccota bacterium | reverse complement strand
CCTTTATCATAAGATATTTTACCATTAATAATAACAGTTTCTATTCCTTTTGGTTCTACATTTGGATTATTAACACTTGATAAATCAGCCAAATTATTAGGATTTATTAAAACCAAATCAGCGTCCATGCCAATTTTAATATACCCTTTGTTTTTCAATCCAACTTTTTCTTTAACCAATCCAGATATTTTATAAACTAAATTTTCAAAAGGTAAAATATCTTTATAACTTGATAAAAATTTAATCATTGAATTAGTAGATCTTTGATCGCAAATAGCGTTATTATTTAAACAAACTCCATTAGAAGCAACTATACCATAAGAATTCTTAATGCCTTTATCCACATTACTTGTCAATAAATTTTTATTTAACACAATAATTTTCTTTTGAGTCATTGATAATAGTTTTATAACCGCCTCTTCAACAGACAAATTCATATTTTTAGCAATTGCCTCAAATTCTAATCCCTTCAACACCATATACTTTTTATCAATATCAAGTAATATTAATTTTTTATACAATTCCCTATTTTGTTTTAACTCTTTTAATAATTTTTTAATTATTAATTTATCACTCAAATTCTTTTTAACTGCCTTATCACCACCAATCAATAATCAATCTGGCATTAAATTATACAAAGACTGACAAGTATAATTATATGGATATATTGAAAAATGAATTTTATTTTCTGATCTAGTATTATAGTTATTTATTAATTTCAAAGCATCATTAAATAAATCAAAATTTTCTTTGTTTTGAACTTTAAATTCAGTAATTAAAGTATTAATATTTGTAGCATTAACAATAGATAAAACTTCTTGAATAGATAATAAAAAACTAGAATCCTCATTTCTTAAATTAAAAGAAAACAAAGGATTAAATCTTTTTACTTCTTCATAAACAGCCAAAATCTCTCTTTTAGATATTGCTCTCCCTGTTGGGTATCCAAAACCAAAAGAAACACCCAGTGCTCCTTCCTTCATTGATTGCTTAACCAAAATTAATAATTGCTTTAATTCAAAATCAGATAGATTTTTAAAACTTTCACCCACTAGCCCACTACGAATTACATTCCACCCAACCAAAGAACCAATATTAACTCCCAAATCCTTACTTTCTAAAACATTTAAAAATTTTTTAAAACTTCTTCAATTAGTATTAAACCCTTGTGTGTCTACTCAAGGTTTAAAACTTAACATTTGATTTTTAATTAATGGCGCTAATGACGATCCGCAATGGCCAGTTATAATACTAGTAACTCCTTGCTTAATTAAATTCTCACAAGTTGAACTTGATAATAATGTTAAATAATGATCAGATAAATTATTAATATCAATAAAGCCCGGGCATAAATATCTTTTTTCAGCATTAAAAACAGTTGAACATAATTGTTCATCAACATTTTCTCCAATTTTTACAATCTTCCCGTCTTTAACAACAACATTTGATTTATATGATCTTGTATTAGTCCCATCAAATATTGTAGCGTTTTTAATTAAAATATCATATTGCATATATTGCTTTTATTATTTAGTAAATATATTGTAACAGATTTAATAAATTTTTACAATTTTATTAAAAAACTAAAAATTAAAGTAATGATTATTGGTAACACAACAAAGCTAAGTGTTTTGTTTAAATTTCAATTAATTATTCTTTTATATATTTCAATTAATATATAAAATCAAAAAACAATTAGCATTGGAAAAACAAAAAATCCATTAGAAAAATTAAACAAGAATCAACTTATTTGTAAAAATATTAAAAATATAACAACCTTTTCGTAAAAAGATCAATTAATTTTATTTAGCTTTTTATATCAAGAAAAACTAACTCAACTTAAACATATAAACAATAAAAATATTCATATAAATTTCACGTGATTTAAATAAAACAAGCAATATAAAGACAATGTGTTATAGAAAAACACTAAAAACAAAAACATCTGTTTAAATGTTAAAAACAAAGGAATATTATCTTTTATTTCCGGCTTAATATCAATAACACGAAAATAAAACAAAGCAATCATTAAAATGAAAAATATCACAACGGGCAGCATTTTAAAATTCCAAGAAAAAATCAAACTACTAAGAAACAGAGTATATAGTATAAAAAAATTAATATTTGCCAAGCCAGAAATTAACTTCCACAAAACTAAAAAAGTTAAAATAACAATTGAACCTAAAACAAAATGAATTTTAGTCATTACTAAAAACACAACCAAAACTACAAAAATTCCAGTTAAAATTGTATGTATAAAATTTGAAAACAGTCTAGAATAATTCATTTTTGTTATTTTTTAATTTTAAAATATATTTTATCGTCTTTAACATCAGCACTTACAGAAGTATTTTCTGATATTTTATTATTAATAATATTTTCAGCTAAAGGATCTAATATTTCTTTCTGTATTAATCGCTTCAATGGCCT
This sequence comes from Minisyncoccota bacterium, assembly GCA_028691405.1. Taxonomy (GTDB): domain Bacteria; phylum Patescibacteriota; class Minisyncoccia; order UBA6257; family JAKLIH01; genus JAKLIH01. The sequence goes on along the minus strand of JAQUZI010000010.1, from coordinate 15,004 downwards.
AGCTCCATATTCAGAATCATAACCATTCTTCGCTAATCAATTTTTAGCTTTAGCATTTAATCCTAACTTAATATCTTTGTGTTCTAATCTTTTAATAACTCTTTGCGTTTGAATTTCAACAATCTTAAACATATCAGTTGGTTTCAATGGATTAAATACAATAATATCGTCAACTCTATTCAAAAACTCTGGTTTGAAATAACTCTTCAAACTTCCCTCTATTTTTTCTTTCAAAAATGCCTTTTTGTCTTCATACCCCTGTTCTATTTTTTTATCAGAATTATTATTAAAACCAATTTCTTGCATTTGAGAAATATATTCTCCGCCAATATTAGATGTCATAATAATTATTGTATTTTTAAAATTAACTGTTCTCCCCTTGCCATCAGTTAATCTTCCATTATCCAATACTTGTAATAATAAATTAAAAACTTCTGGATGAGCTTTTTCAATCTCATCAAATAATATTAAGCTATATGGTCTATGTTTTACACTTTCTGTTAGTTGACCACCTTCATCATATCCAACATACCCTGGTGGCGAACCAATTAATCTAGCTACACTATGATGCTCCATATATTCTGACATATCTATTCTCAAAATAGCTCTTTCATCATTAAACATAAACTCTGCTAATGTTTTAGCTAGCTCGGTTTTACCTACACCAGTAGGGCCTAAAAACATAAAAGAGCCAATTGGTTTATCTTCATCAGAAATACCCGCTCTTGATCTAATAATAGATCTTGATATTGATTCGATTGCTTCATCCTGGCCAACCACTTTTTCTTTTAATATTTTTCTAATATTCTGTATTTTTTCTTTTTCATTTTCTAACATCTTATCGGCCGGAATTCCAGTTCACTTAGCAATAACTTTAGAAATATCAGAAGCATCAATCTCTTCTTTAACAAATTGAGCCTTAACTTTCTTTTTAGCTAACTTTTCCATTTTTTTAATATCTTTTTCAATCATTGGAATTTGACCATATATTATCTCAGCGACTTTTCCTAAATCACCTTCATTCTCATATTTTTCAGCTTCTCTTTCCAAATTATTAATTTGTTTTTTCAATTCATGAATATCAGTTATTGAGCTTTTTTCAACATTTCATTTATCAAGCAACTTCTTCTCTTCTTCTTTCAAATGTTTTAATTCATGTTTAATATCCTTTACTCTCTTTTTAAAGCTTTCCCCTTCTTCTTTTTTAATTGCTTCGTATTCTATTTCAAGAACTCTAATTCTTTTTTGAATAAAAGCGATTTCGGATGGAGTACTATTCATTTGTAATTTCAAATTCGAACTTGCTTCATCTACTAAATCAATTGCTTTATCTGGTAAAAATCTTTCCGGAATATATCTTGAAGATAAATTTACAGCTGCTTTAATAGCATCATCTGATATTTTAATACCATGGAATACTTCATATTTATTTTTCAAACCACGTAAAATTGTAATCGCATCTTCAATTGTTGGTTCATCAATTGTAACTGGTTGAAAACGTCTTTCAAGCGCAGGGTCTTTTTCAATTGAATCACGATAATCTCTATAAGTTGTCGCTCCAATTAATCTAATTTCCCCTCTTGATAAAGCTGGTTTTAACAAATTAGAAGCATCAATTGATCCTTCTGAAGCACCAGCACCAACGATAGTTTGCAATTCATCAACAAAAATAATATACTTATCTTCGTTTGCTTTAATTTCTTTTAAAACATTTTTTAATCTTTCTTCAAATTCACCTCTAAATTTAGTACCAGCAATCATTGCCCCAATATCTAAAGATAGAATCTCTTTGTTTTTTAAATTTTCTGGAACTTCTTTTCTAATAATCTTTTGAGCTAATCCTTCAATAATAGCTGTTTTACCAACACCTGGTTCGCCCAATAATACTGGATTGTTTTTCATACGTCGAGAAAGAATCTGCATTATTCTTTCTAACTCAGATTCTCGTCCAATCAATGGATCTAATTTATCCAATCTGGCTCTTTCAGTTAAATTGTCACTATATTTTTCTAATATTTTATAACTAGCATTTCCTTTCTCACTATCAACTGGAATTGTTTTTTTAGCTTCAACTAAAACTTTTTTAAATTCATCTAATTTAATATTAAATTCCATCAAAAGATCTTTGACTTCATTTTTAACTTCAATCAAGGCCATGAACAAATGCTCAACTGAAATAAAATCATTTTTTTCTTCTTTACAAAATCTTTCTGCTTTTTCAAAAACAGTAATAATCTCAGGTGATAATAGCACTTGGCCAAACTCACCTCTTTCCACAATCACTTTAGGAATATCACCTAACTTTTTATCCAACTCATTAATAATATCTTCCTTATTAATATTCATCTTATCCAACACAACATCAACTAAACTATCATCTTGCAATAATAATGCTAATAATAAATGAGTTGTTTTAAGCTCGCTATGGTTATAATCCATAATGATTTGTTGCGCTTTTTCTAATGCCTCTTGGGCTTTCATATTAAATTTTGGTCGCATCATAACAATCTTAATCAGTTATTAAATTATTTAGTTCCTAAAACAAGGTTAATATTTAAAATATTTTCGCCTCTTTTAACCTCTAACTCAATTGTTTCTCCTGGTTTGTATTTTCTAACAACAGTTGCTAAGGGACTTTTAGTTGTAATTTTTTCTTGATTCACAGATAAAATAATATCACCTTCTTTCAATCCTGATTTTTCCGCTGGAGAATCTTTTAATATTGCACTATTCCCTTTATCAGCTACTAGCAAAGCTCCATAATCAACATCCAAATCTCTTTCTTCTGCTTCTGTTTTATCAATTTGGACATAATAAACTCCAATAAATGGAACTGTAATCTTACCCGTCTTTACCGCTTCTTCTATTGTATTTTTAATTTTATTTACTGGAATAGCAAATCCAATATTTTGAGCTGTTGCAACAATAGCCGTATTCATACCAATAACCTTACCATCTAGGCTCAACAAAGGGCCACCTGAATTGCCTTGGTTAATAGCGGCATCTGTTTGCAATAAATTTGTTAATCTTTCAACTGTACCATTGCCACCACTAGCAGTAATATTACGATTCAAACCAGATATAACACCAACGCTAATTGTATTTTGAAATTCGCCCAAAGCATTGCCAATCGCAATAACTGTTTGGCCTAAAGATAAATTGTCAGAATTACCTAAGGCTAGTGGTTTTAAACCATTGGCCTCTATCTTTATTAAAGCAAAATCCTCCAAAGGATCAACGGCAACTATTTTTGCTGTATATTTAACACCGTCATTCAAAAACACAGTATACTCTGCTTTATCATCAGAAACAACATGTTTATTAGTTACAATATATCCATCAGTAGTAATGATAAAACCACTTCCTGAAGAAACTTGCTTTTTCTCATATTTAGGTTCAACTTTTGGTTGATAATCATCAAAATAAAAGCTAAAAGGATCAAAAACATCTCCTCTAAACATATCAAAAGGATTCATTGTATAGCTATCAGCAACTGGCAAATCTTTATTTGCCATAATACTTACAACCGAGCCTTCAACATTTTTAACCACATTAATAATTCTTTGCTCATAATCAATTTTTTCTTGATAAACAGTTTCAACATTATCAATATCATTAATTGATATATCCAGTGGTTCATTACTTTTTGAAGGAATTTGATTTAATGGTCATAAAAAAGCTTTTTGCAAACTATTACCAGTAAAAGCAAGTATATCACTAGGAAAATATGTATTAGCTACAACGTAAAACATATTAATCACTACCAATAATAAGATAATTTTTACCAAGTTAAATTTAAATTGTTTCATAATAATCAGTTTAATATTTTTTAATCTTTCGACTTAAAATATATTATTGATTATTTTCATCATTTTTCTCTTCTACTTCTTCTAAAACATCTTCATCTTGCTTTTCTTCAATCTCATTTTCTTTTTTATTTTTTCTAATACCAATATTTTTTAAAAATTTAAAGTCTTCTTTGTTTCTTGAAAAAACAAAAATATAACAAATCTCTAACAAGCCTAATGTATTAATTATCATTAACAACCAAAATCATAATACCTCTTTTCTTTGACTAGCCTTTCATAAAGCCAAGCCTTTTCATATAATAATTCAAATCAGCATTGGTATTAAATATTTTGGATCATTTAAAACATCAATTTGGTTAAAAAATTGGAAAACATTCATATTTTTAAGTTTAATCTTTTGTTTAATATATACAAATTATACCAAAAAAAACACATAATTGCAACATTAAAAAAAGAGCTATTTAGCTCCTTTTTCATATTCATCTAAAGCTTCATTTACTAATTTATCCGCCTCTTTATTAAACTCCCTTCTAACATGAACAAATTCAATATTAGCTAAATCAAATTTTAAATTATATATCTTTAAAAACAATTTACCTAACTTTTCATCTTTAATTTTATACTCTCTATTGATTTGTTTACAGACAAGCTCTGAATCTAAATGAAAGATAATTTTACTATTATTCAGTTCTTCTAATTCAAAATTCTCTTTTAATTTTTCTAAAGCAAAAATAACCGCTTCATATTCAGCTTCATTATTAGTCTTTATCCCTATATATTTTTTAAATTTTAAATCATTTATTACTACACCAACACCAGCATTTCCCGGATTATTCCTAGACCCACCATCAGTGTAAACATTTATTATATTCATTCTAAATATTTATATATTTTCTTTCCTATTAATTTGCTAATTTATTTTTTCAATTAGTTTTTTATAAACCTCAAATGTATATTTTGCATCATATAAAGCAGTATGACAATTCTCTCTTTCAATTCCAAAATACCTACATACATCACTTAAACTAAAATTATTTATTGACGGATTGTCTTTAAGTAATATATACGCCATCGACATAACATCTAATTTATGATAATAAAATGGTGGATTAAAAGCATTTAATTTATTCAATGTATTATATATCCAAGATCAATCATAAAAGAAATTGTATCCACACAAAACACAACCAGAACATTTTTCTATAAACAATTTCATTGCCTCTTCTATTGTAACTCCTTCTTTTCAATCTTGTTCATTATAGTGGCTAATATCCAAAGCTTTAGCATCAGCCAAATCAATTCTTTGTGGTTTAATTTTAATACTATATTCCTCTTTTATTTCTAAACTTTTAGAATCAACTCTTAATCAACCTATCTCAATAATTTCATGGTCAATTTTTAATCCAGTCATTTCTAAATCCATGAATACTAGATCTCTATCAATCATTTTTGTACCATTTTTAATCAAAACACTATTATTGTCTTGAAATTGTTCAAAATATTCTGTTTTCATCTTACTTTTTAATTTTTTTACTTAAGTACCATAACATTGCTCCTCCTCCAGTTGAAACAAAAATATTTTTTTGTTTAAAAATTGAAGGGGCAAATAAACTAATACTCTCTAATGTTTCTCCTCCTCCTAATACATATTTTCTTTTTGTATCATTTTTAATAAAATTTAAAATTGATCTAGTTCCATTAGCAAATCTATCATCATGCATATACCCAACCGGCCCATTTCAAAAAACATAATTACATTCTTTAATTTTAGAAATAAACTCCTGTATCGCTAAATCACCAATGTCTAAAATCATATCTTTAAAATCAACATCTGCACACATTTTAGAATCAACAATTCCAAATTGATTTATAACCTTTACATCAACTGGCAATAAAACTTTACTAAAATCCAATTTTTTAAAATTAATATTTGATATATCTTCATAAATAGATTTTCCCACTTCACATCCCATGCTATATAAAAAGGAATTAGCAACACCGCCACCAATTAATACATATTTGCTATTTTTAGCAAACTTCAAAACTAAATCAATTTTGTCTTGTATTTTAGCTCCTCCAATAATAACCGCTAGATTATTTTTAGATCGACTAACAACTTTATTTAAATTCTTAATTTCTTTAATATAATTAAATCCATAAAAGCTTGGTAAAACTTTACATATAGCATTATTACTCATAACTTTACGATGACTAACTGAAAAAGCATCATCAACAAACAATTCACCTACATTGCCAACAATTTTAGCCAATTCTTTATCATTCTCTCCTTCTCCTTTGTAAAATCTAATATTTTCTAACAATATAATTCTAGGCAACTTCTTGCTTGAAAAATATTTTTCAAACTTATCAGAATAAACACTATGCTTAAAGAAAAATACTTTTGTTTTATATATTTTATTTAGAATAACTTTTAATTTTTTTAAACTTAACTTTTCGTTATAATAATCAAAATCATTTATCTTTAAACTATGTTTATCTTTTTCTGGGCGTCCCAAATGGGCCAAAACAATAATTGTTTTGGCCTTGTTCTTCAATAAATAAGAAATTGTTTCTTTAGTCGATAAAAAACGATAGTTAATTGTATCAACCTCTTGTGTATTTAGATCTAATCTAACAATAACATTTTTACCTTTTATTGAATTAGCATTTGGGGTTTTTAAATCCATATAAATTATTTAATCCTAAATGTAATAGAAACATTAGCTGTTACATCTTCTGAGCCGACTTCAATTGGTGCTGGTGCAATACCTGTAGCTGCTGTATCATATAGTTTCATTTCATTTGCTGGTTGTCTTTCAATGTATCCACCATAAAAGCTCTCTGAAATATTAACTATCTTTCCAAGTTTAATACCAGTTGCTTCGGAAATATCACCAGCTCTTTCCATAATCTTATTAATTGCTTGAATCTTTGCTTCATTCTTTACTTTTTCCATATCTTCAACAGAAAAATCTAAATTAGAAACATTGTTTACACCTAATTCAGTTGCTTTACTTATAATACTATCAATTGTTGTAAAATCACGAATAGTAACTTCGACAACTTGATTTAATTTGTATTTAGATAACTCGCTATTACATCTTCTATAACCTGAATAATCATTAAAACATTTTTCTTCATAAACAGGTCTTAAAGAATAAGTTGTTGTTTTAATATCTTTTTCAGCAACATTAACAGACTTCAAATAATCAACAACTGTTTGCATTGTTAAATTACTTTCATTTGTCAATTCCTCAATTGACTCATTTTCCAAAATTATTGAAAAATTAACTTTAGCAACATCAGGAATAACATTAATTTTCCCTTCGGCTGATAATGTCGTTGTTCTACCTTGTGATGCTTCGTTTTGAGATTTAACTATTTGATAAATACCAAAGGTACCCAAAGCAAAAACAATTGAAATTCCTACAAATATTACTAAATATCTAAAAGGTGATTTTGTAAAATCCATAATTAATTTTTTAATTTATTAAAATTTATTAAAATTGATACATATTCTTTTAAGTTAGTACTTGCTTTCCCAACCAAGAAACCATCGTTAATAAACAATGATTTAAAATTTAAAATATTATCTTTATTTATCGACCCTCCATATAATATTTTCACTTTTAAGGCTTTCTCTTTGCCAAATCTAGTTTCAAATCAAAATCTGATATTCATTATCATTGTTTCGATGTCTTCAACATCAGCTACTTTACTATCAGGACTACTACTAATAGATCAAACTGGCTCATAAGCAATGATTATATCTTCAATATCTTTAATTCCTTTTAAGCATTCATTTAATTGAGTAAAAACAATTTTTTTAACTCTAAAGTTGCTAGAATTTTCATTTTTAGATCTCGCATTCTCCCCAACACATAATATTGGTTTTAAATTATAATGCAAAGAATTAACTATTTTAGCATTTATATCTTTATTTGTCTCTTTAAAGTTTATTCTTCTTTCTGAGTGACCCAAAAGCACATATTTAATCCCTAATGACTTCAGCATTTTACTCGATATCTCTCCTGTAAAAGCTCCCTGATTAAATTTTGACACATTTTGCGCCCCAATAGATATATTCTCAATATCTTTTTCTAGTAATCTATCTAAAAACACGTATGGTGCTAATATAATAATATCATTTTTCTTCAAAACAGAGCCTAATTTGTTTTTTTTAACCAATTTTTCAAGATCAACTAAAAACTTATCCGCCTGCTCTTTTGTATCAGGAAATTGCTTTCAGTTTGAAATCAATAATTTCTTCATAAGATATTTTTAAATATATTTAAGATTATACCAAAAAACCACGTTTTTATCAAATCAAGCTATTTAATATTTCTAATTTTCTTTACTAGCTGTATTTCTTGTTTTAAAAACTCTATTCTTTCCATTGGCTTTCCTGCACCAAAAATAGCTGATCCCATTGCTAAATAATCAGCTCCAAATACAATAACTGTATCTAAATTAGTCTCATTAATACCACCATCTAACTCAATTTTTAAACTTTTTTTCTTCTTTTTGAGTATTGGTATGTTTTCTAATACATAATGTTGCATAGTTTGACCGGAAGGACCAGGAATAACTGATAAAATTAATACCATATTTAAATACTTCAAATATGGAAATAAATCACTTACTGGAGTTTCTGGACATATAGCTAATGCTAACTCCACTCCACCTTCCTTACAAAGTTTTAAACATTTTTGAAAATCACGCACCGCTTCAATATGTAAAATAATTCTCTTTGGTTTTAAAAATATCAAATCCTCCATATATTTTTCTGGCCGGTCAAACATAAAATGAATTTCAAATGGCAAAGATATTTTCAAATCCTTGATCTTAGATATATTTGAATAACTTTTTCAACTTGTAAAATGACCATCAGATAAATCTATCTGAATTAAATTATTAAAGTCTTTCAATTGTTTTAATTTTTTTTTAAAATCACTTAGATTTTTAGGATTAATAACCGGTATTAGCGTACACATGATAAATTATTTAAAATTATTATTTTCAATGTCTTCTATCTTTTTCAACCGATTTAAATACCGTTCCTTTTCTATTACTTCCGTATTTAATCATTCTTTTGTAATCATTCATGCTATTGACGGCTCTGTTATATCAGCTGCTAAACATAACACATTAGCAGCCAAATGTCCTCGACTTTGTTTCGCAACCAAAACATTCATACACAATCCAGCTCTTACATTCTTAAATTTATTAGAAATAATTGAAGCGCCTATACCTGTTCCACAAATCACAATTCCTTTGTCTTTCTCCGGATTTTGAGAAACTCTCTCTGCTGCCTTTGAAACAAAGTCTGGCAAATCATCATCTTTATCATAAACTAAATTTCCACAATCTTCAAATTCAAACTTAGCTTCATTTAAAAATTCTTTTATTTTTTCTTTTAAAGCAAAGCCTCGATGATCACTAGCAATATATATCATATTTATATTTTAATTTATATATACATTAAATTTTAACAAAAAATTAAGATATAATCAAATTTTATTAATCTTTTTTAAATATTATTCTAGAACCAAAATATCGCATAGCAATAGCAATAATAGCCCCAGCAAAAGAGGCAATATTGGCCCATAAATACTTGTTAATTGATAAATCAATATTATCAACCAAATAACTAGCAATTAAAACATTAACAATAATAGTAATTGCACTTAGTAATACAAATTTTATTAATTGGTTAACATCTCCTTTTTTCAACTTAAATGTAAAAAACAAATTCATATAATAACTAAAAATAACAGCAATAGAAATAGAGAATATTTTAATAAACACAAAACCACTTCCCTGATTTACATGGAACATAAACATTAAAATATTCATTAATACATAATCAATTAATGTATTCAAAAACCCTACAAATCCAAATCGTATAAACTCAAATTTAAAAAAATAATTTAAAATCTTTTTAATTAATTCCATCATTCATTTTACCATAATACATTTTTATTTCTTATCTTCTTCTTTCATTGATTCAAGTATTTCATTTAAAAACTCTTCATCAAATTCAGCATCTTCTTCACTGCTTTCAGATTCTTCTATCACATCTCCTTTGTTTCTATTAAATCTGTCCATAATTTCTTTATTAGCCTCATCTCTTAGCTTACCATATGTCATGTTGGATCTATCAATGACTTCATTTCTATATGAAATACCCTGATCTTTAGGCATAATAGATCTAATATTAAAAGCTCTGCTTGGCTCGCCATCTAACATCAACCTCATATAAGCATTGTAATTACCAATACTAACCAAATCAGTTTCATTAAAAACAGGTGTAAAGTATTTTTTCAATATTTCTCCATCTGGATTACTAACCCTAAAAGATACCATAGTACCAACATTACCAAAAATAGCATCTCTAATATTCTCTTTAACTTGAGCAATAAATTGATGCGCCATAACAAAAGATAATCTATACTTCCTTAATTCAGATAAAATCTTTGGAATAGTATCAGTTGTAATATTTTGGAACTCATCAGCGTATAAATAAAAATCTTTTCTTTTTTCTTTAGGCATAGCTGCTCTCGCAAAAGCCGCTGAAGCTATCTTACCAATCATAACCATACCAATCAAATAGGCATTTGTCTCTCCTAAAATACCTTTGGATAAATTAACAATAAATATCTTTTTATTGTTTAAAATATCATCGAAATTAATTGACGATTTTGGTTGACCAATAATTGGCCTCATAATATCATTGGTTAAAAATGGTGTTAATTTTGAATTAATATATGGAGCCATATTACTCAAAGACAAATCTCCTCCCGCTTTCTCTGCTTCTTTTTCTCAAAAATCTTTTACTAAGAAATTATTAGTTCTTGCTAGTAATTTCTTTCTAAATTTGTCATTTATTAAAACTGCTGGCACTTCAACTAAAGTAAATTGCTCTTCTGGATCAGACATTAATAAAGCTAAAGAGTTCCTCATATACTGTTCAAAAATTGGACCACCTGTTGCTTTCAAATCATATAATTTATCCATAATTTCCAAAACCTGATCAATAATAAAAGTCTGATCAGTTTGTTTATTTGGATCTGATTCTAAAATATTAAAACTTAAAGTATATTTTGGATCGCTTGGGTTAAAATATACTACATCATCCATACGCTCCTTTGGTACAAAATCTAAAACCTCAGATGCTAAATCACCATGTGGGTCAATAAAACAAACACCATTGCCATTTTGTATATCCTGAACTATCATATTTTTCAAAAAAGTTGATTTACCAGTACCAGTTTGACCAATAACATACATATGCAACATCCTATCTTCAGCCTGTTGCCTAACCAATACTTCATTGCCACGATAATTATTTTTCCCTAAAATAATTCCCTCTTTTGGTAAATTAGCTGGTGGTTGAGCTGATCTAGATCTTAATCACATAATATTAGGAACTTCCAACAATGCATGCGGTAAATGTCAAAAACTATTAATCTCACTAGAATTTAAAGTCATTCTAGTTTTATTATCAAATATACGATAAACATAATCTTTTACCAAATTTTTAAAACCTTTCCCTTTAATTCTCTTTAACTCAATAGAATTTAATATTGGACTTGATAATTGCATAAACCCATTTTGAACCTCCTGAATCAAATCATCAACCCTATCTTTTGAAGAAGACGAAACAAGTAAGCGAACATTAACATTAAACAACGATTGCACAACTTTTGATTCAACATTTTTTACCAAAGTCTCATCAACCATTTTTGGTTCTTTCTTCTCCTTTTCATCTTTCTCATCCTTTTGAAACGGATTAATACTAGCCCCCATACCTGATAAATCTATCATCTTACGATTAAACAAATCTTTTTCTTTTTCACCCCGTTTTAATCCTTCAAGAATTTTTTTAATTTCTTTTTTCTCACTACTTGCTCCTGATATAATCAATTGAAGTGACATACCCTCATCTTCTTTATTCTTTGAAAAAACATTTAAAATACTAGAAAAAGGATCACTCTCAAATTGCTGATAAGTTTTAATTGGTAAAGCAAAATGAGTACTTAATTTACCAACTGCTCCACCATTAAAACTATTTAAACCAAATATAGTATAGTCGTCAGTTTCAATAACTTCACAAAAAGGAAAATACGCTGTAATAAGTTTTTGAACCATATCAATATGTTTTCGATGGCAAGCAACATAAAACATAATTTCCGGACTACCAATCGGTGATGCAACTTCAAAAACAATCGGATGTTTAAACTTATTTAAATTACTAATCATTTGATCACAAGTAGAAATCATCTCTGCAATCTTTTTAACACTCTCATTTTTATCTTGCGTAATATCTCTAGGAACTTTTATTAGCATCAATTTATAATTAATTGATTGCTTAATTTTATTTCTACGTAAAACCTTAGTTACAACAAAAAACCCAATACTAATAAATATTAGTAAAAAAATTGATATCGCTTCTATAAAATGAAATATATTTTCCATTTTTTTAAAAATTAATTATTTTTTAATTTTATTCTGCTTTACTAATTCTGCATAAAATTCATCAACCAATCTATCATGAAAAGCATCAATTAAATAAGCATTGCTTGTTTTAAAACTCATATCAATTGCTGTATGAATATTTTTTTCAAAAGCAGTTTTAACTAAATCATCCAAAACTAATTCAGCTCGTCTTTTATCATCATCATCGTTATTATCAAAAACAGAAAATTCGCTAGCATTAACGCTAGTTTCTGGTACAGGCTTATTATTTAATTCTTCATCAAAAATACCATCTATTACCTCTTTTACAACTTCTTTATCCGGAACATTTTCAATATGATTTTTATCATAGTCTTCTCTTCTTTCCTCATACAAATCTTTTACTTGCTCAAATCCAGGATTATTAAAGTCTGGACCTTTATTTAAACTTGGTTCTATCATATTTAGCAAATTTAATATATAAGTAAAATATAACAGAAATATTATAAAAAAACAAGCGCAATTAAAAACAACCAACATGATTGGTTGTTTTTAAAACTGCGCGGACGACCGGATTTGAACCGGCGGCCTCCTGCGTGACAGGCAGGCGTTCTAACCGGGCTGAACTACGTCCGCATATACAAGAGGCTGTGTGTCGGTAATAGGAATCGAACCTATGTATGAGGTTTATGAGGCCTCCGCTCTACCACTGAGCTATACCGACAAAGTCAGTGCACTATTTTCAGAAAAATGTTGCGGGAGTTGGGGTCGAACCAACAATCTCCAGGTTATGGGCCTGGCGAGATACCATTTCTCTATCCCGCATAACTATTATATCATAACAATCTATGAAAATCAAGCCTTGCTTGACTTTGTAAATAAATATGGTATACTATTTATAGTTTCCTTTTAACTGTTATCTATTTGCATATCCTGCATCGATCGCCCCTATCAAGAAGGGGCACAAAGGCCACACCGATAATCACTTAGTGGCCTTTTCTTTTAATTAAAAACAGTACAATTTCTTGTACTGTTTTTATGTATACACTTTAAATATTATTCTTTGATTTCTCTTCGAATACTCTCTAAAATATCCTTTGCAAAATCCTTACCACCAACGCCAAAAGCAATACCACCAGCAATAGCGATCATAATGATCAAGCCAGTAAATATGGTTGATAAGTAAACTGTTGGTACACCTAACTTTTCAATTGCAGTCAAGAAACCAACGATATAGATTGCTCATTTTGCAAAAGCAGAAGCTGTTTGGTACAATCTCATACCAGTTCCTTTAGCTGAAGCTTTGATCAATTTGCCGACAAAGTCAGCGACCAAAACTGTAATCAAAAGAATCAAAACAGCAACAATTGCATTAGGAATATAGGCAATAACTCTTCCTAAATATTCAGCAAAAGAATTCAAATTTAAATAATTCAAAGTTGCTGAAAGAAAGACTAATATAATCATCCATTTAGCCAATTGAGCTACAAAAAAACCTGAATCTAATTTTACACCTGCTCTGTCGGTAAAATTTTTGAAACCGATTTTTTCTAAAACCTTATCAAATTTTATAGCGTCAATTATTCTTTCAATTAATTCTGCTATACCAGCAGCAATAATAACACCAATAAAGAATATTATTAAAGCTCCAATAAACCTTGGCATAAACATAATGAAAGAATTTCATAATTGAACTAAAGCAATTTGAGTTGAAGTTGCTATGTTACTAATCATAAATATATTTTAATTTATTAATTTTTAAAAGCTTAATCGACCCTAGATATATAATAATATTGTAATGTATTTTTATAAAAAAATCAAGTATTTTAATTATTACTTTCTAATTTATTGTTCAATCCTTTTTGTTGCATCATCGGATTCATTGGCTCTAAACTTTCACCATTATTATTTAGCTGATTCATATTTTGATTTGAATTAACAACACCCTCTTTAATTTCCTTTCCTTCATTTAATTCATTCTTACCTTTTAATTCAAGAAACATATTCCTTACACCTTCCAAGAAGCCTTCTCTTTCTTGCTTAGCTTCTTGTATTTTTTCTTGGTTATTAATTTTTTCTTTAACTTTTTCTTTAGCTTGTTCTTGATTCTCAATACTTACAACCGGCCTGTTGTAATTAATAATTTTATCCATAATGCTATATAACTCAAGTTTTATAGATCCATCTTCCATTTTTTCTTTCAAAGCATCTATTCCCTCATCTTTTAATTTAAATATTTTTAATTTTAAATAATTAATAAAATGATTTTTTTGATTTTGATTTAACAAAACAACTTTATCCTTAACTATATCAACTAAATTATTAAGTAAAGATGTTTGTTCTTCAGATTCTAAAATTGTTTCTTTTTTAGGATTTTTAATATTTTCCTCTGTATTCTTATCTTCTAGTATTGTTTCTTTTATTTGAACTCTGTTTTGAATATTCTCTTGCCTCTTAATTAAATTATCCACAATTCTTTCTTTCTGCTCATCTGTTGCTTTTTCTAATCTTTTATACAAAACCGAGTCCTGATCAATTGTATTATCTTCTATTTGTTGAATTAAATCTTTAACTTCCTCCCCTTTAATTTTCAAATTTTCTAAATTATTTAAAGCATTCTCGCGTCTAGCCATAAATCTAAAAACCACCTCATTATCAACTGTTATTTTATCTTCTTCTAGCATATCATTTATAGCATCTTCTTCTTTCTCTAGTATTGTATTCTCAATTTCAGCTTT
>JAQUZI010000040.1:1670-3752 GCA_028691405.1 Minisyncoccota bacterium | reverse complement strand
AACTACAACTAAACCAAATACATATGTCAATCTTCCAAGAGCAATAGATCTAACTAAAGCAGTTACAGTTACAACTTTACCTCTTACAATGTTTGGCGGTGAATTTGTTGATTACTCACTTGAAGATAAAGATGAAATAAACATTCAAACTGTTACTATAGGAGATGAGGAAGAAATAAAATCAACAGGAGAAAAATATCTAATTGTTGTAGTTCCTACTGTTGATAAAAAACTTTTTGATAAATATGTAGTAGAACGCGAGAAAGAATATGACATAAAGGTTGTTTCATTACAAGAGAATGGTGTAAAAAACAACTTTCAAGAAGTCTCTACTTTTATTAAGAATATGTATAATGAATTTCCTTATACTTATCTAGCTTTTCATGAAAAAATTAAAATAGGAGAAGAGATAATAAGATGAAGTGAAGATTATTCAGAACCAACACCATCATACGCTCCATATTGAAATTGAAAAGACAATATATACTTTGGTATTATCAAAACTAGCTGATTAAATAAAAATAATGTTGGTTGATCAAAACTAAATAGTATAGAACCATCTCTTTTCTTAACTCATGAATACTCTAACAGAAAAACATTTGGTTCTTGTTGCGATACTGGTTTACCTAATTACGACTCATTAATAAACATATTTCAAAATAACTCAAAAACAAAATATTTCTTTGAAGATAGAGGTACTTATCCGATTACCACAAAAGAGATACAGTCATCCTCTTTAAATATGACAAACTTTTCACAAAGATTTTCAACTTCTAATCTTATCTACGCCAACAGTACTATCGAACCAATAAATGTATGAGTTAGTAATTACGACTGAGAAAATACTTTTTACAGTGAACCTCATTCATTAATTTGAATTGATGAAGATAAAAATGGTCATTCTGATAGTCGTAATTCAGAAATTAAAACTGAAAAATATTGAAATAATATATCAGACAATTTAAAAAGAATGGTATTTGCTATTGGTCTTAAAAATTACAATGGCACTGATTATGTTTCATTTACATCCAATTACGACAATAGTATAGATTGACTTATGCCAGTTATAAACCAAACTGTTAATTTAACTAACGGCGGTATTCCAATTGGAAAAGCTTATCGAGAAGCCTATGATAATTTTCTAAACGCGTTAAACCCAGAATATAAGTATATTCAAAAAGTTCCGCCTGGTACATTTAGAATTTATGGCCCACCAGAAACAACATTAAAAAATATAGTTGAAACACCTAATGTTAATATTAGACCCGAAACAAGTTCAAGCAACCAAATACACACAATAAAAATACCAAAAGGAAAATTTGAAACATCTTTCATTTTAAAAAATATAGGTAAAGTTGATGTTAATTATTCATTTGACAATAATAATTATATAGATATATCTCCAATCAGCGGAACATTATCACCATCTCAAGAACAAAAAATTACCTTAAAAGTATCAAACAACCGAGTTAATAGTATTGAAACAAGCAGTAATATACAGTCAAATCTTAAGCCAAAAAGCACTACTTTGTATTTCAAATCCAACGCTGGCAACAAAGATTTATCTGTTATTTATTGAGATATTTAGATTAAATCAATAATACATTAGAAGTATTGAATATTTAGCTTTTCTATGCTAAAATGTATTAAAATATGTTAATAAAATAAACTTTAAGAATATTATATGGAAACAATAAAATTAGAAGCAAAAACAAGGGAAATTGTTGGTAGAAACGTATCTGAATTAAGAGATCAAAACCTAATTCCTGGCGTTGTATATGGTCAAAAAATGCAACCAATAAATGTCGCTGTTGACGAAAAAGCTTTCGATCAAGCTTTTAAAAAAGCAGGGGATACAACCGTTGTTGATTTAAAATTAGATGATAAAACACATAAAGTTTTAATTCAAAACGTTGATTATACTCCAACTAAAACCAAGATGGTTCATATTGAATTTTTAGCTATTTCATTAACTGAAAAAGTTAAAGTCAATGTTCCAGTTGTATTAATAAACACTGAAGAACCTAAAAAATTAGGTGGCAATTTAATTCATAATCTAGATGAAATAGAAATTGAAGCTTT
>JAQUZI010000040.1:0-1570 GCA_028691405.1 Minisyncoccota bacterium | reverse complement strand
GGAAAAATAAAAGATACAGAAACTGCTATTGATAAAACATTAAGTAATATTGCTAATACTAAAAAAGAATTATCATCTTTATTACAAGCTTTTTACGAATTATCACATAAAAGTCATGCTGAAATTATTTTAGCTAACAGCACTCTTTCCGAATATTTTACTGAAGTTAATTCTTTAAACTTAATTGATATAAAAATCAATAATAAATTACAAGAATTATATGAATTAGATAAAAACCTAAACAGCCAAAAAACTAATTTAGATAGCGAAAAAGGCAGCGCTCAAAACATGTTACAAATACAATTATTACAACAAAATGAGTTAGCTGAAACTAAAAAAGAAAGCGAGAATCTGTTAAATGTAACTAAAAGTAAAGAAGCAACCTATCAACAGATATTAAGCGAGCAAAGAAAAAGAGCTAATGAAATTAGAAGTCGTATATATAACTTAATGACTGTTAAAACAAAGGTTACTTTCGGAGAAGCGCTAGATATTGCTACTTGAGCTGGAGGCCTCGTTGGTGTTAGACCAGCAATGTTATTAGCAATATTAACTCAAGAAACTAATTTAGGTCAAAATGTTGGTACCTGTAATAGGCCCACTGATCCACCAAACAAAAGTTACAAAGTTATTATGAATCCAAAAGATAGAGATCATTTTATTTCAATCACTCAAGAATTAGGTATGGATCCAAATGCAACTCCTGTTTCATGTCCAATGTACCAACAAGGTAAACAAGTTGGTTGAGGTGGAGCTATGGGGCCAGCACAATTTATCCCAAGAACATGAATGAGCTATAGATCAAGAGTCAGTAGCGTTACCGGTAGAAACCCAGCAAACCCATGAGATATTAAAGACGCTTTTATTGCTTGCGCTTTATACATTGGTGATTATGGTGCTAAATCTCAAACATATAACGGAGAATGAAGAAGTGCTATGATATATTTCTCTGGATCAACTAATACTCGTTTCAGATTTTATGGCGACAATGTAATGGCTATTGCTAGCCGCTACCAAAAAGATATCGACGCTATTAATAAAGCAAACTAATTAAAAATTAAATAAATTAAAATGAAAGAACAACAAGTTAAACAATGCTATTTCTGCCAAAAAGGTATTGCTAATATAGATTATAAAGATATTGATACTCTTAAAAAATTTATCTCTAGTCAATACAAAATATTACCAAGAAAGAAAACATTTACTTGCGCTAAACACCAAAGAGCTTTATGCGCAGCTATCAAAAGAGCTAGAATTATGGCATTATTACCATTTTGCCCAAACAAAAAATAAATTAAATAATCATGATTTATACTTACATTTTAATAGTATTAATCGTATTTATAGTTTTCTTTAAATATATCAAGAAATTAAAAAAAGAAAATTCAAAATTAAAAAGCCAAATTGAAGGACAAAAATGTAGTGATTTTAATTTAAACATATCTACTGATATACAAAAACAAAAAGAAGTAGAAATGCGTAAATACAAAGTATTAGAATTTTTAACTAAATATGAAACTATCACTAATGATCAAGTAGAAAATTTATTTAAAGTATCTAATAGTACCGC
>JAQUZI010000039.1 GCA_028691405.1 Minisyncoccota bacterium | reverse complement strand
AATTAAATTTTTTCATTGAAAATCATATTATGTTAGCGCAGATGCATATTTGTTTGTAAAAAGGTTGTTTTGTCTTTGAGGTGAAAAGTATGATAAAAATATTTGAGAGTGGGGGAATATGGTATAGTTGGTTGTAAATTATTTGTTTTTTTGGTATATTATGCATAATTAATAATTTAATATATTTATATGTCTGATTTAACTATTGGTGCTATTTATATGTTTTTGTTTTTCTTCGGCACGATTATAGGGAGTTTTTTAAACGTAGTGATACTAAGATCTGAAAAAGATCAAGAGATTGTTAGAACACCGTCTCATTGTGATTATTGTGGAGCTAAATTAAGGATATGAGAAAATATTCCTTTATTTAGTTATATTTTTTTAAGAGGAAGATGTAGTCATTGTAAGAAAAAAATATCGATTTTAAATCCGGCTTCTGAGTTTTTTGTTGGGATATTGTTTGTTTTGGTTTTTTGAAGATTTTTGCAAATTCCTTTTTTTAATTCCGCTTTTGTTAATTGTGATATCTTTCAAATTTGTGCTAACTTTTTGCCTTTAGCTCTATGGTTAATATATGTGGCATTGCTATTTTTAATATCAATTTATGATATACGAAATCTAGTTGTTTTAGACGGATTTTTAATGGTTGGTTTTTTTGTTTCTTTAGTTGGCGAGGGATTATTGTTTTTAATTAATAAATATCAATCAATAGCTTTTTTTGATTTTTATCATAATTGATTAGGGAGTGCTAGTTTCTTTTTCCCAGCAATTCCAGGTATTTTTAGTAATATACTGGGTCTTATTATTGGTTTTATGTTTATTAAGATTATTGTTTGGTTTACAAAAGGCAGAGCAATGGGTGATGGAGACCCATATATTGCTGGTTTTATTGGTTTTATTTTAGGAACGCCAGCAGTGTTTGCTTTTCTATTTCTATCTTTTATAATTGGTGGCATTGCTTGCTTTGTGTTGATGTCAACAGGTAAAAAGAAATTTAAACAATATGTTGCTTTTGGTCCATACTTAGCTTTAGGTGGGTTGTTAACATTCTTGTATGGAGAGGCAATTTTTCAAGCATATTTTAATTTAATGTTAATTAAATAATTTATGAGAAAAAGTTTTACATTGGTTGAGCTTTTGATTACTTCGGCAATAATTATGATTATGCTAGGAATAACAATTGCTTATAGTCAAAAAGGAGAAGGTATTAATAAAGTTAATCGTTCGGTTGAACGAATTGCTTTTGATATTCGCAGTGTGGCTAATTCATCAATGCAAACAAAACAAACCTCAGATAAAAAAATATGCGGTTGAGGTATTTTTTTTGACGAATCATTTAATGATAGGTATATAATTTTCTCTGATTTTTGTGAGGGAACTACGGTTCAAGGAGATAGAGTTTATAGCGAAGATGAAAAACAAGAAGAGATTAAATTAAGTAATGGTGTGCTATTTAAAGAGGTTGATATATCATCGATAGTATATTTGCCACCTGAGCCAAGAGTAGAAATATATGATAAGTTTGGTAATAGGGTAAATGAAGGAAATATTTCGGTAACAACTGATACAGGAAGTTTTGTTAAAACTTTAACTATTAATCAAGCAGGTACAATAAGTACTAAATAAATTTAAAGAAATGAGTAAAATCCCTATTAAGAAAGTAAAAGAGAATATAAAGAAAAAAATTTCTAAGATTAAAAAAATATCGAGAGATAAAAATATTATACAGAAAATTTTTAATTTTAGAAATTTTGTAATATTAGGTATATTAATGGTTATTTTATTAGCCATGACAATGTTTTATTTTTGAAAAGATTTGCCTGATATTCAAACTTTAGGTAGTCGTATTTCTAAAGAGAGTTTTACAATTTATGATCGAACCGGAGAAGTAATACTTTATGATCAAACTCAGTTAGAAAATAGACAGTATGTTGAATTCGAAGAAATACCAGAGGTAGTTAAACATGCTGTTATGGCAGCAGAAGATGATGATTTTTATGAGCATGGCCCAATTGATATTAGATCATTAGCTAGAGTTGTTATTGAAAATATTGTTAAAATGGGTAGAGGTGCAGGGGGATCAACAATTACTCAACAATTAGCTAGAAATGCTTTTTTAACAACAGAAAGAAGTATTGTTCGTAAAATACGAGAATTAATTGTATCGTTTTATTTGGAAAAAGAATATACCAAAGACGATATATTTGAAATGTATTTAAATCAAGTTCCTTTTGGGTATAATGCATATGGGGTAGAATCAGCTAGCCAATTGTATTTTAGTAAGAATGTTAAGGATTTAAATGCTAATGAAGCGGCTTATTTAGCTAGTTTATTACAATCACCATCTTATTTATCTCCTTTTGGTAGAAATAGAGATAAATTGGAGGTTAGAAAAAATTGAGTTCTAACAAGAATGAATGGCTTAGGATGATTGTCTGATAGCGACTTTGAGATTTTTAAAAAATTTAATACAGAATTTAAAACGAGAAAACAAGCAATACTTGCGCCTCATTTTGTTTCATACATACAATCAGAGTTAGCAAGAAAATATGGTGAAGATTTAATTCAGAGAGGTGGTTTAAAAATTACGACAACATTAGATTATGATTTACAGAAAAAAGCAGAAGAAACAGTTAAGAAATATGGGGATAGTAATGAAGAAAAATATGGCATTAAAAATATGGCATTAGTTGCTCAAGATTCTAAAACAGGGCAAGTGCTAGTTATGGTTGGTTCTCGTGATTTTTGAAATACAGATATTGATGGTAATTTTAATGCTGCATTTGGGTTAAGACAACCGGGTTCTTCGTTTAAACCTTTTGTATACTTAAATGCTTTTAAAAAAGGATATACACCAAATACAATTGTTTTTGATACAGAAACAAATTTTTCTACCGATCCTTCTAAAACATATATTCCGGTTAACTATGACAAATTATATAGAGGTCCAATTGACTTGAGGAATGCATTAGCTCAGTCTTTGAATATACCAGCTGTTAAAGTTTTGTATTTAGCTGGGATTGAAGATACAATCGATATTGCTAATCGATTTGGAATCAATACTTTAATTAATGCTAATAATCAATATGGGTTATCTTTGGTGTTAGGCGGAGGAGCTGTTAATTTGTATGAAATGGTTGGGGCTTATTCTGTTTTAAGTCAAGAAGGAGTTAAGAGGCCACAAGTTACAATACTTAAAGTTGAAGATAAAGACGGTAGAGTTTTAGAAGAATACAAAGATAAATCAGAATTAGTGTTTTCGCGTGAGCATGTCAATATGATTAATGATGTTTTGTCTGATAATGTAGCAAGAACGCCATTATTCCATACAAGTAATAATGCAATGTATTTTGGTGAAAATATTGAAGTGGCGGCTAAAACTGGTACTAGTTCTGATTCACGCGATGCTTGAATTTTAGGGTATACACCTAATGTAGTTGTTGGTGTTTGAGTTGGTAATAATGATTATTCAAAGATGTTTAAAGGGCCAACAGGAGGATTGGTTGCTGCTCCAGCTTGAAATGAATTTATGCAGTATATCATATCTAAAAAACCAGTTGAGTATTTTACTAAACCAGTATATACAAATATATCTAAGCCAATGTTAAATGGTCAATATGTTAATCAACTGGGAAGCTCTTTACATCTACATTCCTTATTATTTTATGTTGATAAAAAAAATCCATTAGGACCAATACCAAGAAATCCAGGGAATGATGATCAATTTAATTTATGAGAAGAGTCTGTTTTGGCTTG
>JAQUZI010000038.1:2586-3864 GCA_028691405.1 Minisyncoccota bacterium | reverse complement strand
TCTATTTTTATCCTCTTCTAAATCCATTTTTTTTATATCGCTAAATCAAAGATAAGGTTGAATTATTTTTGGAATCATATTTTATATTTATATTTTATTATATATATTATATCACAAAAATAATAAATAACAATAAAGTTATTTATATAGGATACTATTTGTAATTTTCCCCTATTTTCCATACTCCTTTTTCCCTAAAGGCCGGAATGGTTTGGCTTCGTGCAGAATTTAGTAAAGAAGCAAAAGATCTTTTACTTTTTTTAGCATAATCAGAGACATTAATTATTTTCTCTCCTTTTAAATATGTTGTTCGTTTATGCAAAGACTCGGTAATGGCTAAATATATTATTTTTTCCATTGTTTTTGTACTTTTTTTATCTTTAAATTCAGTAAAAGAATCATAATATTTGCCTTTCTCTTTGTCTCGTATAATTATCATTGGCATTCCTAATCTTTGTAATTGATAACAAATAATAGATCTGCCTATTCTGCCATTGCCATCAACAAAAGGATGAATTGTTTCAAAACCTAAATGAAATTTAGCAATTTTTTCAATAAAATATCCTGATAAATCATTTACATAATCCATAATTAAAGAGTGAACCATTGATTCAATGTGTTCCGGCGCAGGTGCTATATGGCTTCCAACTCTAACATATTCACCTGATCTTCTAAATCGTCCAGCTATATTATCATTGATATTATTAAGCAACATTTTATGAAAAAACAAAATCATTTCCTTATTTATATCTGTTTCTTTAGATTTAATTTTAATATATGACATGACTTGTTCCAGGTTTTTGGCTTCAAAAACTTCTCGCAAAGAAACATCTCTTGATACCTCCATGTTTAAAAGAATTTTTTCTGTTTCTTTTAATGTTAAAGTAGAGTTCTCAATAGCATTTGAATTATAAACACTTTCTGGAATTTCATTTTCATCAATTAATGCCAAAAGTGACTCTTTTCCCATTAAAAGAGTTTCATATTCTTGCTTTAATAATTGTATTTTTTCTTTCATTTTATTAGGTAAAGTCATAATAAATGATTAATATTATACTTAAATTATATCATATTCATTAAAAAAAGTCAATGTATCGTTAATTTGCTCTACTTTACAGTCATAATTCACGATATTTTAATAACAACACTCCCAAGTATTACTGAGCTATTGCTTTGTAATTATTGCAACATTTTTCAATAAAATCAACGTTTTCAGAAAGTAGCATTAACACTTCCTTCATGTATTTAATGTTAATTTTTTGAACTAAATCATTTAAT
>JAQUZI010000038.1:0-2486 GCA_028691405.1 Minisyncoccota bacterium | reverse complement strand
ATCATTTAATGTATTAATTTTCCTTTATAATATATTGTTATATTTTGTTTGTAAAATAAAGGTATATTTTTATAATATCTTTTATGGTTTTTCCCATTTAATTTAGTTTTAGTATACTTTATATACCAATTCTATATTAAAAAGTAATAAAAAAAACAATTTAACTATGCGCTTTAATTATTAAAACATATAGCTATTAAATATTTGATATAAGTAAAAAGAGCAACCTGGTAAACCAAATTGCTCCTTTCAGTAGTTAAGTACTAGTTCATTAGTATTGCTACTAAATCATTACTACTTAACTATTAATATATTAGCATACTTTTAATATTTATCAATAGCTAGGACTATTTAAATAATGATTTAAAGAAATTACCAATAATACTCAACGTATTGATGACTATGTTGTTTTTTATTGGGGGTGTATTATAAATCGGCGCATTACCACACTCTTTTTTTCAGCCATAATAAACTTTAAAAGACTCTGTGCCTGTTATATTCTCATTGGGTATATTATAAAATAAATTATTTCCTTCTACATCATATGTCAAAGGTGCAAATGTTAAATTTGAATGTCATTTAGCTTGATTTTTGTCAATGCCAAGTCCGGTTTTAAAATAATAGTCAAATGTATCACGATCTCGATTTAAATTTGGATACATTATTTGTCCATTTTCTTTTTTATCTGCTCAATTGTCATTTGAAAAAAAATGAGGGCCAATTTTTGTATCATATATGGTTGATTCTTCATCATACGGATCGGGATATATGGCAAATTCTACATTTGTAATAGAATAATCATTGTCGCGTTTGCCACTAAAGGTAAGCTTCGGTTTAATAGGCAATAAATCTCCATTTCGATCTTCGGTACAATAAATTCATTCAGGATGTTCATTCACTACTTTAACCTTTACTTGGTTTAAATAAAAGTAATCTTTTAAGCTAACTCCTGGGTGTTGATTATGTTGATTTCTTTTAATTTGAACCCCTATATCACATTTTTTAGAAAGCCCAAATGAACGAGGCGTAGTAGTATTTTTATTTTTTGGATTTGTTTGAACTTTTTTATTCAAAAGAATATCTATTAATGTTGTTTCTTCTAAATTAAGGATTGCCGCAATCTTCACGCCGTCCTTAGTTCAATTAATGTGACTACCGATTGGGAATTCTTTATAACCATTCAAAAAAATACTACTATAATTAATATTGTCTTTACTTTTTCAATCGGTATTAAAATGGTTGGGACAATCCATTTGATAAGATATTTCTAACCAAGGAAAAGAATCTGAATTAAATCAATCTTCATAATCAATATCACATTCCATTTTAATAGCTAATTTAAAATTAGAATAATATGGATCTTGGCCGTCAATAAAATTTGACTTTGGCTGAGGATTAACTATTGAAAATTTACATCCATAAAAAATATCTTTTTCGTAGTCTTCTTTTCTATTATAACTAAATGTTACAATTGATTTTTTGGTTTCTTCTCAAATGGAATAGTTATTTTCCTTATTTGTATAACGAGAGTAATAATTAGGATAAACCACTGCAAAGAATTCTATAGAGGCTATATCATTAGACACATTGATATCTCTTGGTATTGTAATTGTTTTTTCAAAATCATAATTATAATATTTTAAATCATCATTTTTGGCAGGAATTGTTACTTTCTTGTCAAAACTGTCAAAAATCCTTTCTCCTTTTTTATTTATATATGAATACAAAATTCCAACATCAGTCATTTTTTCTTTTACTGATTTTTTAAGTTTTAATTTAATATTTAAATTTAAATATGGATTATCTATACTTCTTTTATTTGTCGAGTCGGTTGATTTAATTAAAAAAGCATAATCTTCATAATACCATATATAATCTTCATCTTCTTGTACGTTAAAATCGAATCGCCCTTTCTTGCCTTCTTTGTAGTCAAAAGATATTGTAAATTTTTCAGTATTTCTTCAATAAGAATAATCATTTTCTTCTGAGATATAGTCTTTATAGCCAAATGCCCCTGGTAGCGTTATTATTTCTATCTCTCCATTATCGTTGGATATTCTGATATCATTGGGGATATTAATTTCTTTTATAAAATGATCACTATAATATGCATCCTTATTATCTTCAGCGGTAGAGGCAAAAGTTTCTTCGGTAAAACTATTAAATCTTCTTTTGTTATTTTCGTCAATATATGAATATAGTACAAGTGTATTGTCGCTTCCTAAAAGATAATTAGGACAATTTTTCGCTATCCTTAAATCAACACTGATATCTAATTTATTATTATCTTTATTTTTAATTTCATCTGGGTTTAAATTGTTGATTTTAAAAGCATAACATTTATTAGCTCATATATATCCCTCTGGACGTGTAGTTTCAGTTTGTATTCCTATTTCATTTTTATCTAAGTCAGTATTAGTAATAATATCATCTTTGCTTTGATCAAAACCAAGTCCTTTTAAGATATTTTGGAAAAAGCTATTAAT
>JAQUZI010000037.1 GCA_028691405.1 Minisyncoccota bacterium | reverse complement strand
CAAAACACTTGCTTTTTTGGGAAAAATCCTATACAATATATGTAATAAATCAAAACATATAATAAACAATATATGTTTTTAATATGGTCGTTTCGCTTTTTAATAAAGTAAACAAAATAATATGAAGAAAGACAATTTAGTTGAATTAGTTCAAGAACAACTAAAATCAACAAAAAAAGATGCAGAAAATGTTGTTGCATTGGTTTTTGACAGCATTTCTAAATCACTTAAAAAAGGAGAAGAAGCTGCTATTAGTGGTTTTGGAACATTTACAGTTAAGACAAGAGCAGCAAGAATGGGTGTAAACCCAAAGACAGGTGAAAAAATTCATATTGCTGCTAAAAAAGTTGCAAAATTTAGACCAGCTAAAGCATTAAAGGATATGATCGCATAGAATATATTAAATAAAAAAACAACCTTTAAAAGGTTGTTTTTTTGTTAAGCTATAATCCTAAAGAAATTCTTCTGTTTTCAAGATCTAATGATTTGATTGAAAATTGGTATGTTTTTCCAACTTCTAGCGGTTCTTTTGGAACCTCTTCTTCTTTAAGATCACTAAATTTGAGGAAACCATAAACGCCTGGTTCAAGTTCAACTAAAACACCAAGGGATCCAGTTTTTAAGACAGTACCATCGTATTTTTTGTTAACCTTGTATATATCAGTGATATCTTTTCAAGGATCTGGTTTTAAGGCTTTAATAGATAAAGCAATACGCCCATTGGTAATACTTTCTATTTTAGCTTTAACAACATCACTTTCTTTGTAGACTTCTTTTAAGTCGGGAATTAATTTGTAGTCTACTTCTGAGATATGAATTAAACCATCAATTGGTGGTTCACCAAATTTTACAAACAAGCCAAAATCTACAATCTTTGTTATTTCAGCATCTACAACATCACCAATTTGATATTGAGCGGCTAGTTTTTGCTTGTGTTCTTCGTTCAAAACTTCTCTTTCTGAGAAAATTAATTTTGAAGAATCTTGGTCAATATCTAATATTTTTACAGGAATTTCTGTGTTTACGAAGTTTTTTAATCTGGATAATATTTCTTCTTTGTCCCCATCTTCAACGAGAGGGTAGTGTTCAGGTGTTAATTGTGATACAGGCAAGAAACCTTTAATACCCATATAGTTAGCAATTAAACCACCGCGATTAACTTCTAATATTTTTATAAATACAGTTTCGCTGTTCTTTTTTGCGGCAGCTAATGTGCCTCAAATTTGGTTAGCACTTACTTCACGAAGTGAAGCTTCAATTAATCCATCTTCATTATCAAGTTCGATAATGTTGACGCTAATCTTATCACCAACGCTAAGATTTTTGATATAGTTTTTTGCGGAGATAAATTCAATACCTCTAACAACAGCTAAGCCCAAAGGACTAACATCAATATATAGTGATTTTCCTTCTTTGCTTAACACAGTACCATCAATAGATGATCCTATACCAGGAACGTTGATTTTCTGATATTTTAAACGTGGAATAACCATGTTATGTGATTACCCGCTTTAAAGCGTTTTAAAATTGTTTGATGTGCCGAGAGAGTGAATCGGACACTCGACACTACGCTCTTCAGGCGTATGCTCTACCACTGAGCTACCTCGGCACAGAATTAATTATTAAATTTTTGTTAAAGCGGCATTTTTATTAAATACCAATTTTTTATTGGTAATGGTATTATATCAAATATTTTATGTTTTGTAAACAGATTGTGTTCCCAGGAGGAGTCGAACCCCCATCTAAAGCTTAGGACGCCCTTGTTCTATCCATTGAACTATGGGAACAATTATATATGAAGATTGAAACGAACTAGTCGTTTCAATAGTGTGGAGCTGATGGGACTCGAACCCACGACCTCTTGCATGCCATGCAAGCGCTCTACCAGCTAAGCTACAGCCCCTTGATAATTAATTGTATTATACATTATTTGTTAAGATAATTCAAGAGGATGCATTGCGATAAATAATATAATATGATAAATTAACAATTAAGGAAGGGTGGCTGAGTGGTTGAAAGCGCAGTTCTCGAAAAACTGTAAGGCGAATAACCTTCGTGAGTTCAAATCTCACCCCTTCCGCAAGTAGATGGCATATAAACTAAAATAAGATTTAGATTTATATGTTGTTTTTGATTACCAATATTGGTGGGTTTTAGATAATAAACTTGACAATAAGACACAATTCTACTTAACTGGTTATTATAGCAACACTAAATGACCAATTTTGTTAATTATTGGTCATTTGACAATAAAATTAGTAAAAACAACAAACAGGTTGAAGTAGATGGAAAGATAATTAAATACATTCCAGTGTGAAAGTGATTAAGATAGTTGTACATTTGACAATTTTAATATATGTGCTATACTATTAATGTTTTCTTATGAATTTTTTCTTACATAGATAAAGTGATGTAAGCCAGAAGAGGAGTAAGGATAGGTCGCTTAATTATTTATCTATAAGAATGAATTATGTCTAAAAAATTATACGTTGGAAATTTACCTTATGAAGTAAAAGACGAAGATTTGAAAGAACATTTTTCTCAAGCAGGTGTAGTAGAAAGTGCTACCGTTATTACTGACAGAACAACTGGCAGATCAAAAGGATTTGGTTTTGTTGAAATGTCAACAGACGAAGAAGCACAAAAAGCTATAGAAATGCTTAATGGGAAAGAATTAAATTCAAGAGCTTTAACTATTAACGAAGCTCGTCCAAAAGAAGAAAGAGGTGATAGATTTGGTGGTAGCAGAAACAGAAACTGATAACACCAACCAAAAACAAAAAAGACCAGAATTATATCTGGTCTTTTTGTTTTTGGTTACTTAATTCATATAGCAGTTTTTTTAATTTTTCAATACTATCATAGTCGTAAATTGAAATGCAGAGAATATTTTTATTTATTTTTGTAAATTTTGCTTTAATTTTTTCTAATTTTTGTTCATCAACTGTATCAGTTTTTGTAAGAATAATATATTCTTTTTTAGTTTTAAAAACTGGATTATATTTTTCTAATTCTTTTCTTATTTTTCTATATGAAGATATTATTTTTTCATTTTCACAACTAATTAAATGAAATATTATTTTTGTTCTTTCTATATGGCGAAGGAATTTAATACCAAGGCCTTTATTAGTGGATGCACCTTCAATTAAACCAGGGATATCGGCAATAATTAAATGCTCAAAAACACCAAGATGAGGTTCAAGCGTTGTAAATGGGTAATTAGCAACTTTGCTTTTAGCATTAGTTACTTCATTAATTAAACTTGATTTACCGGCATTAGGTAGGCCAACAAGGCCAATATCAGCGATTAGTTTTAACTCAAATCTAATTTTAAATTCTTCTCCTGGTTTTCCTTCTTCAAATTCTTTTGGAGATGTGTTGGTTGATGATTTAAAATGGAAATTCCCTCGGCCACCAATACCGCCTTTAGCAATTAAAACTTTTTCATTGACTTTTACGATTTCAGAAGTAGTATCATTGTCTAAATTATGAATAACAGTGCCAATAGGAAGGTGAATAAAAATATCTGGACCAGCTGGGCCATCGATAAATTGACCACGACCATTTTTTCCATTTTCAGCAGATATTTGTTTTGTATATCTAAAAGGCCTTAAGGCGTCTAAATCAGAAACACCTATACCATAAATAGAACCACCATTGCCACCACGAGCACCAGTTGGGCCTTTTTCATTTAAGTTTTTGTTAAAAGCAACGGCGCCATCACCACCATCACCAGCTTTTATTTGAATAATAACGTCATCAATAATCATTATTTGAGTTTATCTTATATTATTAATACTATAACATAATCACTAGAATAAAGCAATAAATATGTTGCAAAAATGTGTTTTTAATGCTAATATATTTGTGTTTAGGACGATTAGCTCAGTTGGTTAGAGCACTTGGTTTACATCCAAGGGGTCAGGGGTTCGAGTCCTCTATCGTCCACATAT
>JAQUZI010000009.1:14100-19319 GCA_028691405.1 Minisyncoccota bacterium | reverse complement strand
TGAAATATTTAGCAAGAAAAGGAGAAATTAGGGATTTATTTAATGCTTTAAAGAATTTAGGCGTAGAGGAAAAAAGGGTTTTTGGTCCAAGATTAAATGAATTAAAAAAAGATATAGAGAGCTTGTTTTTCCAAAAAAAGGCTAAATTTGATCAAAAAGGAGGTGATAGTTTTTTTGATTATACTCAACCAGGCAATAAAAAAGAAGTTGGTTCGTTGCATCCAACCACTCTTATTTTAAGACATATGTTAAAGGTTTTTAAAGCTTTTGGATTTAATATAATAGAAGCTAATGAGATTGAAAGTGAATACTATAATTTTGATAGTTTAAATATTGAAAAAGATCATCCAGCTCGCGATATGTGAGACACTTTTTGATTTGATAAAAAATATTCTTTACCTTTAGGAAGTGAAATACAAAAAGCTAAAACAGAGAATTTATTATTACGTACGCATACGAGTCCAGTTCAGATGAGATATATGGAGAAGAATAATCCACCTTTTAGAATTGTGGTGCCGGGTAAAGTTTTTCGTTATGAAGCTACTGACGCAAGACATGAATTTCAATTACATCAATTAGAAGGATTAATGGTTGGAGATAATATTAGTTTGTGTAATTTTAAATCAATTATTACAGATATGATTAGAGAGATAGTAGGGGATAAAAACTTAAAGGTAAGGTTAAGACCTAGTTATTTTCCTTTTGTGTCACCAGGGTTAGAAGTTGATGTTGAATGCTTTAAATGCCATGGTAAAAGCAAGGACGGAAAATGCTCTTTATGCTCTGGTAGTGGTTTTATAGAAATGATGGGAGCAGGTATGGTTCATCCTAATTTATATAAATTTGCCAAATGGAAGAAATACGATTGCCAAGGATTTGCTTTTGGACTAGGAGTTGAAAGATTTGCTATGCTTAAATATCAAATACCAGATGTAAGGTTATTTAATTCGGGAGACTTAAGATTTACTAAACAATTCTAATAATTTATTAAAATACTTGTATGTTATATTCATATAATTTATTACAAAGCTATATTAAACAAAAATTACCAAGCGCAAAATATATATATGAGATGCTAAATCGTTGTTTAGGCGATACTAGTTTTAGTAAAGTTAAAGCAGACTATGTTTTTGATGTAGAATTATCCCCGAATAGAATAGGGGCTTTATCAGGGCATAAACATATGGCTTTAGAATTGTGTGCAATGTTTGATTTAGATTTTAAAGAAAGTAGTGAGTATAAATTGAAAAAACCAAAAAAAGTAATACCAATGAGTGTTAAAAATCAAGCTAAAAAAACTTGTGAATGCTATTTTGGAATAGTTTTAGACGATGTTAAGATCAAAGAATCACCTAAATTTATTAAAGACGCTTTGGAAAATTGTGGAATGAAGTCAATTAACAATGTAGTTGATATAACTAATTATGTGATGTTGGATTTAGGCCAACCAATGCATGCTTTTGATTATAGTAAGATTAAGGGAAGCAAGATCATTGTTCGAAATGCTAAAAAGGGTGAAAAAATTACAGTATTGACAGGAGATCAATATTTATTAGATGAAGATGTTATGGTTATTGCTAATGAAGAAGAGGCAATGGCAATAGCTGGTATTAAAGGAGGTATTAATGCCGAAATAAATAATTCAACTAAAACTATAGTTTTAGAAAGTGCTAATTTTAAGAACACAAATATTTATAAAACATCTAAGAAGTTGAAATTGACAACAGATGCTTCTGTTAGATTTAGCCATTCTATTTCTTCACATATTACTTATCAAGCTTTAAAAAGAGCGGTTGAGTTGTTAGAAAAATATGCTGATGCAAAAATTGCAAGCAAAGAATTAGTAGCTAATGAATTAGCAGAAAGAAATAATATCATTCCTTTTAATTTAGAAAGAGTTAATCGATTGATTGGACAAGAGATACCTTCAAAAGATATACAAAGAATATTAGTTAAGCTAGGGTATAAAATTAAAAAAATATCTTCTAATTTGTGAAATGTAACGGTGCCATTATATCGTTTAAATGTTTTAATTTTTGAAGATATAGTAGATGATATCGTCAGGATTTATGGTTTAGATAATTTAGAGTTAATACCGCCAAAGGTAGAATTATTAGCTGTTAAAAATAACGAGTTTTTTGATTTTAAAGAAACAATTAAAGATATTGCTGTTAGCGTTGGCTTAAATGAAGTTTATAATTATAGCTTTATTAACGATGATGATCTAAATATTTTACCAGACTTATTTAAAGAAAAAGTTTTTGGTCCAAAAAATTGCCTTAGCTTGAATTATAAATATATGAATCCAATATTGGCTACTTCCTTGATTAAAAACGTTGTAACCAATTTATCAAATTTTGATAATGGAAAGATATTTCAATTAGATAAAACTTATTTAAGTAACGAAAATATTGTTGAGGAAAATACTTTTTTTGGTTTTACTTTATATGATGTAAATAAAAAAACAAAAGAAAAAGATTTGATACTAGAGAGCAAAGGTATTATTGAAACAATGCTAGAGAAATTATCAGTTAGTAATTCTCAATATTATTTTTCTGATAAGGCGGATGAGCGTTATGGTTGTTTAAATGTTTTATTTAAAACTTTAATTTTCTTACATAATAATAAAGGAGAGACAGTCGGATATCTAGGGTTAGTTAATGATAAAATTAAAACAGAGTACAAGATTAAAAATGATCAGAAAAACCCCTCAGTAGTTATTAGCGAAATAGATATGGCTAAGCTATACAAAATGGTTGATTATGCGATGGATTTTAAACCAATACCTAAATATCCAGCAAGTATAAAAGATATATCTGTTTTAGTCGAAAACAATGTTTTGATTCAAGATGTGATCTTAAATATTTTAAATCTTAAAATAGACGAGTTAAAAGATATTGATTTATTTGATGTTTATGACTTACAAGATAATGGTAAAAAAAGCTTGTCTTTTCATTTGATTTTTCGTAATGAAAACAAAACATTAGAATTGGAAGAGATAGATAAGTATTTAAAGTTGATTACTGAAAGTTTAACAAAGTTAGGATATATTATTCGTTAAATTTAATACTATGCAAATAAAAATTAATAAAAAAACTACAAAGGAAGAAAAAAAGCCAATTAAGGTTAAGAAAGAAGAAAAGGTGGTTAAAGATAAAAAAGATTATTCAGCTAAAGATATTTATGTTTTAGAGGGGTTGGAGCCAGTAAGGCGAAGACCAGGTATGTATATTGGCTCGACTGGTGTTTCAGGACTTCATCATTTAATATGAGAGGTTTTTGATAATTCTATTGATGAAGCTTTGGGTGGTTTTTGCGATAATATACAAATTGAATTATTAGAAAATAACAGGGTTAGTATTTTAGATAATGGGCGTGGTATTCCAGTTGATTATCATAATCAATCAAAAAAATCAGCTTTAGAAACTGTTTTAACGACATTACATGCTGGCGGTAAGTTTGGTGGAGAATCATATAAGATATCAGGAGGTTTGCATGGTGTTGGTGTGTCAGTTGTTAATGCTTTATCTGTTTATTTAAAAGCAGAGGTTTATAGAGATGGTTATATATACATGCAAGAGTATAGCAAGGGAAAACCAACAAGCAAACTAAGTAAGGTGAAAAATACAACAAAAATTAAGCATGGTACAAGAATTACTTTTGAGCCAGATTCGACAATTATGCAAGAAATTAGTTTTAACTGAAAAACTATTCTTGATCATATTCGTGAACAAGCTTATTTAGTTAAA
This sequence comes from Minisyncoccota bacterium, assembly GCA_028691405.1. Taxonomy (GTDB): domain Bacteria; phylum Patescibacteriota; class Minisyncoccia; order UBA6257; family JAKLIH01; genus JAKLIH01. Next base: position 15,570 of record JAQUZI010000009.1, on the reverse strand, counting down.
AAGATTAAGATTGATTTAACAGACAAAAGAAATAAAGAGGATATTAAAAATTATACTTTTTATTTTGAAAATGGGATTGTAGCGTTTTTGAATTATCTAATCAAAGATCATGAAACAAAAAATATACATAAAAATTTATTTTATGTAAATGATAATTATGAAGGAATTGATGTTGAAATAGCATTATCATATGTTAATGAAATTGAAACTTCGGAATTGGCTTTTGCAAATAATATTCATACACCAGAAGGAGGTATGCATTTAACTGGTTTTAGAGCAGCTTTAACTAGGGTTTTAAATACTTATTTGAAGAAAAACTATGCTAAAGAAAAATTATCTTTAACTGGTGATGATGTTAGAGAGGGATTAATGACAATTATATCAGTTAAAATTCGTGAGCCTCAATTTGAAGGACAAACAAAAGCAAAATTAGGTAATCCAGAAGCTAGGGTAGCAGTAGATCAAGTTATGTCAAAAGCTTTTCTTGATTTTCTAGAAAAAAATCCAGATGATGTTAAAAAGATTTTAGAAAAATGTTTAGTTTCAGCTAAAGCTAGATCAGCAGCAAAATTAGCACGAGAGAACGTTTTGCGTAAAAGCATTATGGAGCATACAACTTTGCCAGGTAAATTAGCGGATTGTATTTCTCGAAAAGCAGAAGAATCAGAATTGTTTATTGTTGAGGGGGATAGTGCTGGTGGTAGTGGTAAACAAGGGCGTGATCGACATACACAAGCTATTTTACCTTTAAGAGGAAAGATATTAAATGTTGAAAAAGCGAGATTAGATAAAATGATGGCAAATGAAGAAATCAAGGCGATTATATTAGCATTAGGAACGTCTATATCAGAAGATTTTAATTTAGATAAAATTAGGTATCATAAGATTATATTAATGACTGACGCTGATGTTGATGGTTCTCATATCAGGACATTATTGCTTACTTTGTTTTATCGTTATTTCTTTCCTTTAGTGGAAAAAGGATATTTGTATGCAGCTCAACCACCATTGTATCGAATACAGAAAGGTAAAATATTTCGTTATGCATACACAGAGGAAGAAAAGGAAAAGGTTATAGATGAAATTTTAAAATTAAAAGAGGAGAAAGAGGATAAGAAAGAGAAAGAAGAAGAGATTGAAGAAGTTGATGAAGCCGTTGAAGTTCAAAGATACAAAGGTATTATTATTCAAAGATACAAAGGTTTGGGTGAAATGAACCCAGATCAATTGTGGGAAACTACGATGAATCCTGAAACAAGAATTTTAAAACAAATTACAATTGAAGATGCAAAAGAGGCTGATAGATTATTTGATATTTTAATGGGTGAAGAGAGGATGCCAAGAAAGAAATTTATTCAAGCCTATGCTAAGAAAGTAAAGAATTTAGATGTATAATTGATAAATTAAAAATGACCTCCTGTCTCTTCGGCAAGAGGTCATTTTTTATTGCCAACGATAGATATTATCGAT
>JAQUZI010000009.1:0-14000 GCA_028691405.1 Minisyncoccota bacterium | reverse complement strand
AAAGAAATTTATTCAAGCCTATGCTAAGAAAGTAAAGAATTTAGATGTATAATTGATAAATTAAAAATGACCTCCTGTCTCTTCGGCAAGAGGTCATTTTTTATTGCCAACGATAGATATTATCGATTTTTGACTTAAGATACAACGGGATTTTAATCCCACTGTTTATTAGTTCAGTATAAATTTTTTTGATTAAACCCAGATCGATTTGTATTTTCTTTTTTGCGCTGCTTGGTGTAATATATTGTTTTCCAGTTTTGTATTTCAAGCTTTCCAGTTGAACATTGTTGATTACGTGGTATGTTAAATTGGCGAACTCGGACGGGGTTAGGAAAATACAACCATTAATGCTGATGTACAATATGGTGTTTTTGACAATATCAATAGTCATTTCCTCTCTCTTGGTCTTTTCTGGTAGAGTAGAATTAGGATTAGCAATTGTTTTTATAGATATAGGTTTTTCTATTTTTGTGGGGTTTGTGGATTTAGTCCAGGATTTTTCCATTTTTTTTCTCAATTGTTTGAGTTTTAAAATGTCTGACTTTTTCATGACTATTCCGTGGATTGTTTTTGTGGCAATCCACATGTTGATATCTCTAGCGTTGACTAGACTTTTTTCAGTTACGCCTTTTTTTACATCAAAACAAGCTATAGTGTCATCTCTGATAACAATATATTTTTTGTTGTTTTGAAATTCCATAATCATCTCAATATCTCCTTTCTTTTTTTGTTTAAGAACTAGTAATATATTGATATATTACTACATATATTTAATTATGTCAATTATTTAAAGAGGGTATTTATTTTGTTGTTTTTTGTTATTTTTTATGTTATTATTTATATAAATAAGTAATTTTTATTAATATGATAGATAGTAGTGAAGTAGATCATTTGCTTGAATTAGCGAGATTAGAAATATCAGAAGAAGAAAAGGCTAATTTACAAAATGATTTAAAGAATATATTAAAATATGTTGAAAAATTATCAGAAGTTAATACTGATAATGTTGAGCCTATGACAGGAGGGACTTTTAATGTAAATGAATACAGAAAAGATGATTTTGAGAATAGAGAGTTCGATACTAACTTAGTTATAGAAGCGGCTCCTAAAAAAGATGGTGATCTTTTTGAAGTTCCAAAAGTTTTTGAATAAAATTAAAAGATATTAATTTATGAAACAAGAAATATATAAAAAAATCAAAGAAGGGGAATTGAAATATGGTGAATATATTTCAAATATTTTAAATAATATTAATAAAGATATTAATGCCTTTATTTCATTAAATAAAAATATTAATACAGAAGAAATAGATAGTAATATTAAAAATAACAAAGAAAGAGATCTTGAAGGTTTAACTTTTGGTATTAAAGATAATATATTAGTTAAGGGAATTAATGCTACAGCGGGATCTAAAATGTTGAAAGAATATATTGGTGTTTATGATGCAACAGTTGTTAAAAAAATTAAAGAAGCAGGAGGGGTAATAATTGGCAAAACTAATATGGATGAGTTTGCTATGGGGTCATCAAATGAAACTTCATATTTTGGTGTGGTAAAAAATCCTAATAATTTAAATAAAGTTCCAGGAGGATCGTCAGGTGGATCAGTTGCGAGTGTTGCTGCTTCTATGGCGGATGTTGCGTTAGGATCAGATACAGCTGGTTCAATAAGACAACCAGCTAGTTTTTGTGGTGTGGTTGGATTCAAGCCAACGTATGGTGCAGTATCAAGATTTGGGTTAATATCAATGTGCTCATCTTTGGATGTTATTGGTCCGATTGCTAATAATGTATCTGATTGTGAAAAAGTTTTTAATGTTATTGCCGGAAAGGACGATTATGATTCTACAAGTATAGATGTATTAGAAGAAGGTAAAGAATGAAATATTGAAGATGTTAAAAAATTAGTTGTGGGTATTCCTAAGGAATATTTTGTAGATGGTGTAGATAAAGAAGTAAAAGAAGAAGTAAATAATTTTATTGAGAAATTGAAAAGTATGGGTGTAAAAATTAAAGAAATTAGTTTGCCTTATAGCGAGTATGCTATTGCTTGTTACTATATTATTATGCCGGCAGAAGTAAGTTCTAATTTAGCTAGATATGACAATGTTCGTTACGGAACTAAAATATCAGATTTAAAAGAACTAGATATTAAAAATTTAAGAGACCTATATTTTAAAACCAGAGGCGATGGTTTTGGTACGGAAGTAAAAAGAAGAATTTTATTAGGAACATATGTTTTGTCTAAAGGTTTTTATGATCAATACTATACTAAAGCTCAAAAAGTGAGAAGGCTAATTAAAGATGATTTCGATAAGGCTTTTAATGAAGTTGATTTGATTTTAACTCCAACTTGTCCTGATAAGGCTTTTAATTTTGGAGAGAAAAATAAAGATCCAATTTCTATGTATCTATCTGATGTGTTTACCGTGCCAATGAATTTGGCTGGTATACCAGCTATCAATTTACCACTTGCAAAAAGTAAAGATGGTTTACCAATAGGATTGCAATTGGTTATGCAAGAAAAATTAGATAAGAGATTATTGAAAATATCTAAGGTTATTGAAAATTTAATAAACTATAATTAGTATTATGGGTTTTTATGATTTGTTAACTTTTGGTGATTTACAAGAAGCAGTACGTATAGCCTCTCCGTTGTTTTTAAGGGATACATTTTCTAATTTTTTGTTTTGGTTAAGGTTGATTGGAATTTTAGTATCCTTGGTTTTATTGTTTTTGATTTTGTTTATAAAGATAAAATCTAAAAAAATTAAAGTTAAAAAAAATACTAATGTTGGTTTGAGTGGGATTGAAAAACAATCTTTACTATATGATTCGAAAATTAAAGCAATGATGAAAAAAGTTGAAGAGTATATTTCATTTGAAAATATTTTGTATTGAAAATTAGCTTTAGCTGAAATTGACAGTTATTTTAATAATGTGGTTGCGGAGATTGGGTTTAAAGGAAATGATATGATTGATAGATTAAATAATGTGCCGGAAGAGTATTTGCCTAATCTAGAAGATATTAAAAATACGCATAATACAATATCAGAGATTTTAGATGATAATAACTATTTATTAACAAAAGAAGAGACAGAGAAATTAATTAATACATATATGCAGGGAATGGAAGAGCTTAAAAAGTTGTAGGCTGGGTATTGACAAAGTCATATATTTATGATATAATTAGATTATATAAAACCAAAGAAATTTGGTTTTTTTAAAGCTCTTTAAAAATTTTCTAATCTGCTTTGATGTAAATCAAGCAGTCAATATATATATATAATTTAAATTAAATTTTTTTCGGAGGTTCGTTATGAAATTTAAAAGGTTTATTCTAAGCCTAGCTGTCGCCATTGCAATTTACAGTGTATATATGTGGTCAATACAACCACATAGCACAGAAACAAAAATTTTTTTATTTGTTTGTTCTGTCTTGTTTGTAGTGTATATAAATTTAGATAATAAAGAGTGAGAAGGAGAAAAAAATGAAAAAGATAATTTTTTTAATTTTTGTTATTATTGTCTTAGCTTGTACTCTTTCTAAAGCGCAAGCATATAGATGGTTTGAGGAAGAAAGAACCATAGATAACAGGTTCTTTCTTCATGTGAATTTAAAAAGTGGGGATGATAGATTGTTCCCAATAGTCTTGAATTATGAAACTTTTTTCCGGATGGAAGAAATTCCAGATGGAACAAAAGTGGAGATTTATAGATCTCTCACTGGTAAGTGGGAAGATATATCCTGGGATTTATCCCAGGGAGAGCTCGTAGATATTATTGCAGTTGATGATGTTTGCCCGCTGCTAGAAGCGGGGGAATATATTTTTAAAACGATTAATATTAGTAGTGGCGAAGATGTTACTTTCGTCTTTGGGCCAAAGTTGCCCAAAGATAAAAAAGATCCAATTTAAATTATATTATAGAAAGGAAAATATAATGTAAAACGTAAACAAAGGAGGGTGGGTAGAAACCAAGAGGATGGTCCCCTCCTTTTTCAATTAAAAAAATAACTAGTTATTCACTTTTTTTACACATGCAAACTATTGACTTTTAATATAAATATGGTATAATAGTAACAATTAATCAATAATAAAAATTCATTCATTTTATGAATAATTATGAGTTAAAAGAAGACATGCAAAATAGGTGGTAAAAACACAATATTTTTTGTGGATGTACCGCTTGAAAAAAAGCGGCTTTTTTATCTCAAATTTATATTGATTGATCTTTAATAAAAGAAGAAGGGTATAAATATATGTATTTTCATCCGGAAAATATAAAATTTTTAAAAACAAACTTAATTGATATTTTAATTAAGATGGGGAAATATAAGAGTGTGATGTGGATGCCTTGGCATCAAAAGGCGATGAAGGACGTGGCGTAGCTGCGATAAGCTTCGGGGAGGTGTGTAGCAACCTTTGATCCGGAGATTTCCGAATGGGGAAACCCAATAGACCTTTAAAAAGTCTATTACTATATTGTTGAAGGACAGTATAGAGTGAACCTAGGGAAGTGAAACATCTCAGTACCTAGAGGAAAAGAAAAAAAATTGTTTGTTTTTATTTTTGGGAGAAGGTATTGTTTCCAAAGATAAGAACAACAAACATTCCCTGAGTAGTGGCGAGCGAAACGGGAAGAGCCCAAACCTATAAAATTTTGTTTTACAAAGTTTAATAGGGGTTGTAGGGGTTACAGTCTATCGTAAGATAGGAAGGTTCAACAAACGTTAATAGTTAGTCGAAATATCTGGAAAGATATGCCATAGGAAGTGAAAGCCTCGTAGGCGAAAATTATTAACTACCTTTTTGTAACTACCTGAGTACTTCGAAGCAAAGGTGACTTTGGAGGAATCATCCTGGACTACCTAGGAAAGGCTAAATACTTTTGATGACCGATAGTGAACAAGTACCGTGAGGGAAAGGTGAAAAGCAGCCTTATTAAGGCGATGAAATAGTATCTGAAACATCAACACTTACAAGGAAGCGGAGCCCGGTCAATCTTTTGATTGATGGGTCACGCTGTGCCTATTGAAGAATGAGCCGGCGAGTTTATCTATACTACTTATTTAATCTGCTGAGGCAGAGGAGGTTTAGCGAAAGCGAGTGTTAATAGCGCGTTTCAAGTTTAGCAATAAATTTGAGTGTAGTATACATAAGACCCGAAGCCAGATGATCTTACCATGAGCAGGATGAATCCTACGTAAAACTAGGAGGAGGTCCGAACCAGTTGATTGTTCAATATCTTTGGATGACTTGTGGTAAGGAGTGAAATGCTAATCGTATCTGGTAATAGCTGGTTCTCTCCGAAACAGCTTTAGGGCTGGCGGTCTGTTTACCGGAGTGGGGGTAGAGCACTGGTTGGTGTGTATTGGGGGAAACCTCGCCACATCAGTCAAACTCCGAATACCATTGCGTAATGACAGGCTAGTTAGACTACGGGGGCTAAGCTTCGTGGTCGAAAGGGTAAGAGCCCAAATCATAAATTAAGGTCCCTAAATTTAGCTAAGTGCATAATAAAGGTTGTGATTTACCGAAGACAGCTAGGAGGTTGGCTTAGAGGTAGCTATCCTTTTAAGAGTGTGTAACAACTCACTATCATATCCCTTTTTGGGAATGGTGAATTGCGCCGACAATGTACAGGGGCTTAAGCTAAATACCGAAATTATGAACTTTCTTTTATTTATAAGAGGGAGTGGTAGGAGAGCATTTCTTATTCGCTGAAGGTTGATCCGTGAGGGCAACTGGAGGATAAGGAAGAGAGAATGCCGGTACAAGTAACCACAAATCCGATGAGAAATCGGATCACCGTAAGCTCAAGGTTTCCTTGGCAATGAAAATCAGCCAAGGGTTAGGCGGTCCTAAGGTGATGACGAAAGTCGCAGCCGATGGATTACTGATTAATATTTCAGTCCTTTTATTTACTCTGAGGGAGGGACGGAAGAAAAGAGATGGAGTGTCTTAATGGTTTGACATTGTAAAGCGTAGAACTGTAAACTAGGCAAATCCGGTTTACTAAATTCAATTTTAAAGTTCGAGCTCAACAGAAGGAAGAGGTTTCCTCTTTTGACTTCATCGAATAGCTTTCCAGGAAAATCTTCTAAAGTTAAGTAGATAAAAACCGTACTAAAACCGACACAGGTGAGCGAGGCGAGTAGCCTAAGGTGAACGGATGAGATCTCGTTAAGGAACTAGGCAAACAAGCGGCCGTAAGTTAGCGATAAGGCCTGCCAATAATGTCAAAGTTATTGGCCGCAGCGAAAGTATGCTTGGCGACTGTTTACCAAAAACACAGGTCCCTGCGAACCAGTAATGGGATGTATAGGGGCTGATGCCTGTCCGATGCCAGAAGGTGAAAAATGGCTGTCTTATGTCGTAAGATGTAAGGCTGACCGTTCTAAGCCCTGGTCAATGACAGCGGTAACTATAACCGTTCTAAGGTAGCGTAATTCCTTGTCAGGTAAGTTCTGACGTGCATGAAAGGTATAACGATCGAGCAACTGTCTCAACGAGATGTCCGGTGAAAATGCGTGTCCAGTGAAGACGCTGGGTACCCGTAGTTAGACGAAAAGACCCTAGAAGCTTTACTATAGCCTGACATTGGTTTTAAATTTTAAATGCGTAGTGTAGTGGTGAGGATTTGAAGTTTTGATTTCGGTCAAAATGGATCCGACAATGAAACAGCCATCTTTTTTTATTTAAAATCTAACTTTAGCAGCATAACTGCTTAAGAACAGTGTTTGGTGGGTAGTTTTTGTGGGGCGCAATCCTCCTAAAAGGTAACGGAGGAGCCTACTAAGGTTGGCTATTCCGAGATGGAAATTCGGAAGATAGTGTAAAGGCATATGCCAGCTTTATAGCAAGGAAGACATTCCGCGCTATTGCGAAAGCAGAGCTTAGTGACCCGACACCACTTTGTAGTAAGGGTGGAGACTTCGGATAAAAGTTACTCTAGGGATAACAGGCTAGTGAGACCCGAAAGTTCACATTGACGGTTTCGTTCGGCACCTCGATGTCGGCTCATCTTATCCTGGGGCTGAAGCAGGTCCCAAGGGTTCGGCTGTTCGCCGATTAAAAAGATACGCGAGCTGGGTTCAATACGTCGTAAGGCAGTATGGACTCCTATCTACTACGGGCGTTGGATATTTGAGAGGACTTGACCATAGTACGAGAGGACCTGGTTGAACAAACCTCTGGTGTATCGGTTGTGCTACCAAGTGCATTGCCGAGTAGCTAAGTTTGGATGAGATAAACGCTGAAAGCATCTAAGCGTGAAACTCACCTCAAGATTAGATATCCTAGGATCCTAAGAGATGATTAGGTTGATAGGCTCTAAGTGTAAGGCCAGTAATGGTTTTAGCTGAGGAGTACTAATTTCCACATCCTCATCTTTATTAAGATATTAATTTGTTTGAAAAAACATATATATCCCTTTTTCTTTTAACATTTTGGCTGGTGATTAATTATGATATGTACCACCCGTTCCCATTTCGAACACGATCGTGAAAGTATCATAACTCGATAATACTCTTTTGGGGAAGGTAGAGTTTGCCAGCCTTTTGTGTCAGCGATTTTGGTTATCCAAGATCGCTGGCTTTTTAATTTTTACTATTGTAAAAAAAAGAAAAATTTAGTATACTTTAATTAATAGTTTTAATATATTTATATGACAGAAAGATTTTTTAAACAAACAATTTATTCAGTGTTAACTTTGGTTTTAATATTTTTTATTGGACTAGGTGTTTTTAAAATGTTTCAGTCAAAACCATCTTGCTTTGATGGTATACAGAATAATGGTGAAACAGGGGTAGATTGTGGTGGACCTTGTCAGTCGTGCGAAATTAAAACTTTAAGCGCACTAGAATACAAAGAAAGTGCTTCAGCATTATTGCAACAAAACAATTATTTTATATACAATCGAGTTACTAATATGAATGATGATTGGGGGGCTAAGGAATTTTCATATACTTTTTATTTTGTAACAGTAACAGAAGAGAGAGGGAAAACAAAAGAAAATATTATTAAGAAGGTAGAAGGCAAAAACTATATTTTACCAAATCAAGTAAAATATATTGTTGATATTGTTGAAAAACCTAATTTTGAATTTGACAAAATTGTTTTTAAAATTGATAATACAAAAGTAGTTTGAAGCAAACCTTTAAGCAGTGATTTTATTGAGGCAAATTTGTTTAGTATAAGCAATGTTGTTTTAAAAACTGGAAGTGGTGAAATTGTGACGAGAACTACAAAACCTAGCAATATGGTTTATAATTTTAATCGTGATTTAAAGAGAGGCGATCAAGGAGAAGATGTGTTTAATTTACAATCTATTTTAGCTCAAGATGCAAGTATTTATCCAGAAGGAGTTGTTAATGGTGTTTTTGATTTAGCAACATATAAAGCGGTTATTCGTTTTCAAAGATCAATAGATATATATCCTCAAACAGGTATTGTTGACTACAAAACTAGAGAATATTTAAATCAGTCTTATGGTGGACAAACTCAAAGTGTAGCTAGTGTGTCTGGTTTTAGCTTTGATAAGAATTTAAGTTTTGGGGATAAAAATTCAGATGTTAGTGAATTACAAAGAGTTTTAAAAGAATACCCTAATTTTTATCCGGAAGGTAGAATTAATGGAAATTTTGATTATTTATTAAAAAGAGCTTTAGAAAGATTTCAGGACAATTATGGATTGCAAGTAACAGGTGAGTTCGATACACCAACGAGAACGCAATTAAATTTGTTGTTAAATAAGAATACTAATCAAGGAGAGGTTCCACCAGGGATTACAGCAAATTTGGATTTTAATATTTTTAATAATACAAATGCTGCTTGGAAAAAAGTAGATATAATTAGCTTTTTGTGCGACGGAAACAATAATGCTATTGCTATTTCTCAAACAAATACCAGTATTGCGGCTAAAGGTAATAAAAGTATTAATTTGTCTTGAACAAATAAAATGGGCGAAAATATTAGTGTTTGCCCAGGGGGATTGCAGGTGTATACTAATGTGTTTGATAAGAGTAATGTAGACTAGTTTTTATGAGTATTAAAGATTATTTATTTAAAAATTGAAAATTATTTACAAGTTTATTTATATTAAGCTCATTAAGTTTATTAATGTTAGCTAGTTTAAGTATGAATAGATATGAAAGTTTAAGTTCTTTTTATAGACAATTAATATTTTTAATTGTATCTTTTGTTTTCTTGTGAATTTTTTCTAAAATAGATTTTAATATTTTTAAAAACCACTCGTCTTTTTCTTTGATATTTTATGTTTCTTGTTTAATAATGTTGGGTATGTTATTAGTTGTTGGTCAAACAACAAGGGGGATTACGGGCTGATTTAATTTTGGATTTTTTAGCATACAACCAGTTGAGTTTATGAAAATATCTTTGATTGTTTTATTGGCAAAGATCTTGTATGATAAAAAATCAGAAATATGAAATTTAGTAAATATTGTTAAAACAGGGTTTTTTGTTGGATTACCGTGTGTTTTGGCCTTATTACAACCAGATTTAGGATCAGTAATTATTATGTTTTTTATTTGATTAATAATGCTAGTTTTGTGTGATTTAAGAGTAAGGCATCTAATTATAATTTTATTGATTATTTTTTCAATTGGTTTTGTTGGGTTTAAATATGTGTTGCGTGATTATCAAAGAAATAGATTGATTTCTTTTGTTAATCCTGAGTTAGATCCTTCAGGTTTAAATTACAATCAAAGACAATCAATAGTGGCTATTGGTAGTGGCAAGTTGTGAGGGAAAGGCTTGGGTTGAGGAACTCAAACTCAATTGCAATTTTTACCTGAAGCTAAAACAGATTTTATATTTGCATCTATAGCGGAAGAATTAGGGCTAATTGGTGTCAGCGTTTTGTTGTTAGGTTTTTGGTTGATGTTTAGTTATTTTTGAGATGTAATAATGTTTGCTAAAACTAACTTTAGCCGGTTGATTGTTATTGGTTTGTGGATTAAAATATTTGTAGAAATGGTTATAAACATTGGCGCAAATGTTGGTTTGTTGCCAGTTATTGGGATTGCTTTGCCATTTGTTAGTTTAGGAGGATCTCATCTTATTGTCGATTTCATTATGTTAGGTATGATTTTAAATATTAATAATAGATAAAATTATGAAAAAGAAAAATTTAAAAATATGATTAGCTTTAATATTGTTATTAATACTGTTTGTTTTTAAAGTGATGATAGATAGTAAAATGGAAATTGAAAACAAAAAATTCGTGATAAATCCGGGGGATAATTTTTTATCAATTGCTAATAATTTAAAACAAGAAGGGGTTATACGAGATAAAGGTTTATTTGTTTTGTTTGCTTATTTTAACGGAGATTATGCGCAGATTAAACCAGGGACTTATTTGTTTGATGGGAAGTATACAATTGAAAATATTGTTTCTGTGTTGAAAGATAATCACGGGGTGTTAGTAGTAATTCCTGAGGGGTTAAACATTTATCAAATAGAAAACAAATTGATTGAAAGTGGTGTATTAATAAATAAATTTGATTTAGTTAATTATACAGTTGATAGACTAAGTGATAGGATTTATGAATATCCTTTTTTGAAAAATGTTGATCAAAATAATAATTTAGAGGGTTTTTTATATCCTGATACTTATTATTTTGTTGAAGGAATGGATATTGATGAAGTTGTTAAAGTGTTTTTAGATAATTTTAATAAAGAAATGTATTTGAAATTTAAAGGTGATATTGATGGTAATATATATGATAAATTAATATTAGCTTCTTTAATTGAAAAAGAAATATATCACAAGAAAGATATACCAAATGCAGTATCGGTTATTAGAAATCGTATGAATAATAATATGTTATTTCAAATTGACGCAACGTTGTGTTATATTAAAATAATGAATGAGTATTTAAATAATGGAGATCCGGTTTGTAAGGAGTTAACAAACAATGATAAAAAATTAGAATCGTTATATAATACATATATGTATAAAGAGATAATACCAGGGCCGATTTGTAACGTTGGTTATGAGACTTTTAGCTTGGTTTTAAATAATATAGACACAGACTATTTGTATTATATTACCAAACCAGACAGTAAAGATGCGGTGTTTGCGAAAACATTAGATGAACATAATCTTAATATTTCAAAATATTTAAAATAATTAATATGAGGAATGAAGAATCTTTAATAATTAAATTAAGTAATTTATTAAATAAATTACCCAATATTGGGCCTCGACAAGCCAAGCGCCTTTCATATTTTTTAGCTAGATATGATTCTAAAATATTAGATGAAATTGCTAAGTTGTTTTGAGATATTTCTAAAAAAATTAATATATGCGAAAGCTGTAATTTTGTTTTTGAAAAAGAAAATAAAAACCAAAAATTATGTTCAATTTGTGGTGATGCAAAAAGAGATAAAAAAATAATATGCGTTGTTGAGAAAGATACAGATTTAATTTCAATTGAAAAGACAGGAAAGTATAAAGGAGTTTATTATGTATTAGGTGGGTTGATTAATACATTTGAAAATGATATTGATAAAAGCATTGATTTGAAATTATTAATTTCTAAAATAAAAAAATCTTTAGTAGATAAAGATCCAATAAAAGAGATAGTGCTGGCTTTAAATTTTACTTCCGAAGGGTATTTGACGGCGAACGAAATTAAAGATAGATTAAAACCATATGGTGTTAAAGTTACTCAATTAGGCATAGGTCTTCCAGTAGGGAGTGAAGTAGAATTTGCTGATACGGAGACACTAATAGAGGCTTTTAAAAACAGAAATTAATAAGTTCAAATATATAGGTTTTAAGTGGAAAAAGTGTTAATTGCAGCTATTGACAAATGCTTAAAAATTTGTTAAATTATGTTTTAGATACTTCCAGACTATGGAAGTGTTCTTTTACACTCGAAACGATCATTACAAACAACTAAAATTTTCGATATTTTTTAGTTGCTCCAATGGTTTATTCTTTTAAAGTTTTTTTATTTTTATTAAAAAATATACAGTTATTTATTTTGGATGAGGATTTGATCCTAGTCCAGAGTGAACGCTGGCGGTGTGGATAAGGCATACAAGTCGAACGGTTCTAAAGAGTTTCGCAAGAAATTTTTTAGAATAGTGGCGAACGGGTTAGTAATATCTTGGTACTTACCTCTAAGATGAGAATAATTCATCGAAAGATGGACTAATACTCAATAGTCTCTAACAAGAGTAAAGGCGCAAGTCGCTTAGAGAAAGGCCTAGATCCTATCAGCTTGTTGGTGAGGTAATAGCTCACCAAGGCGACGACGGGTAGGGGATGTGAGAGCATGGCCCCCAACAGGGACACTGAGACACGGGTCCCACTCCTACGGGAGGCAGTAGCCGAGAATCTTGGTCAATGGGCGCAAGCCTGAACCAGCGACACCGCGTGTAGGATGAAGGCTTTCGGGTTGTAAACTACTTTTATTGGGGAAAAAGTTATTGATGGTACCCAATGAATAAGTGGCTGCTAACTACGTGCCAGCAGCAGCGGTAATACGTAGGCCACAAGCGTTACTCGAATTTACTGGGCGTAAAGTGTTCATAGGCGGTTTTGTTTCGAAAGAAAGTTTAATTTCTTTTTACAAGAGATTGAATATAGTCTAGCGTTAAAGATTCTGGCTCAACCAGAAAAGTGCGCTAGAAACGTCAAGACTAGAATAAGGGAGGGGTTAACGGAATACATGGTGTAGAGGTGGAATTCGTTGATATCATGTAGAACACCAAAAGCGAAGGCAGTTAACTATCTCTTTATTGACGCTCCATGAACGAAAGCGTGGGGAGCAAACAGGATTAGATACCCTGGTAGTCCACGCCCTAAACGATGATCATTAGCTTCTTGAAGTGTCGACCCTTTAAGTGGCGAAGCTAACGCGTTAAATGATCCGCCTGGGTAGTACGGCCGCAAGGCTAAAACTCAAAAGAATAGACCGGAGCTTGCACAAGCGGTGGAGCATGAGGTTTAATTCGACGGCACGCGATGAACCTTACCAGGGTTTGAAATGTTATTGAAAGTCTTTCGAAAGATTGACCCTCCGCAAGGACAGTAACACAGGTGCTGCATGGTCGTCGTCAGTTCGTGGCGTGAGTTGTTCCCTTAAGTGGGGTAACGAACGCAACCCTTGTCCTATGTTACAAGTGTCATAGGAGACTGCCTGTCTTTGACAGAAGGAAGGAGAGGATGACGATAGATCAGCATGGCCCTTTGACACCCTGGGCGACACTCATGCTACAATGGCAATTACAAAGGGCTGCCAAGTCGTAAGACGGAGCTAATCCCAAAAAAATTGCCTCAGTTCGGATTGAGGTCTGCAACTCGACCTCATGAAGTCGGAATCGCTAGTAATCGTGGGTCAGCCATACCACGGTGAATATGTTCCCAAGCTCTGTACTCACCGCCCGTCAATTCAAGGGAGTTGGTAACAGCTGAAGACTCTGCAAAGGGGCTAGGCTGGGATCAATAACAGGGGATAAGTCGTAACAAGGTACCGCTACCGGAAGGTGGAGGTGAAACATTTCTTTTAGGAATTTTTATTTAGTTCAATTCGTTGAATTAGATTATTTCCAAGGTCGTCCCAAGATATTTTATATTTTGGACCTTATACTTAAACCATTTGGGGTAACTGAAAAGTATCGAAACTAAAGATGAAGGCGTTAACTTTGTTAATGTCTTCATTTTTAGTTAAATTTAGTTTTAAAAATTATATATTTATTTATTGTAAATAAAATTTAAATATTATACAGTTGTTTTTTTGATTGACTTTTTTGTTAATATATATTACAATATTTTTAATATTAAAAATTTAATATATGGATGTAGAAACCAAGGCTTTAAATTTTGCAATTAATGCTCACAAAGGGCAAGTTAGAAAAGGCTATATTGATTATCCTATGGTTTTACACCCTATGAATGTTGCTAACATTTTGAAAGAATATGGGTTTGATAAGAATGTTATTGCAGCTGGTTATTTACATGATATTG